>NZ_MUFI01000023.1:0-60993 GCF_001996265.1 Salinivibrio sp. MA440 | reverse complement strand
GAGTACTGAATATATTATGAAATTTTCATTGAAAGACTCAGCAATATTTATAAATCACTTAAGCAAGGATGCATTTACGCAATAAATATAACAAACGAGTATGTCGTCAATCCTAAATTTTAGCGAGATTTTTATCCCACATCACGCCGTCTCTGAGCATCGAATTTAAAATCACTACCATCTTACGCACACAAGCAATAATAGCGACTTTTTTCGGCTTTCCAGCGGCGACTAACCAGTGTTATGTTACCCCGATAAATTTGACAATCTAGAGTTCGAAAATGATTAGAAAGTACAATTCAAATGACTTAGATTTGGTTCTTGAAATCTGGCTTGAAGCATCTGTTAAAGCGCATGATTTCGTCTCGGCCGACTATTGGGCTTCGCAAGTTGATAATATGCGTGAGATCTACATCCCAGCGTCAGAGGTCTACGTTTATGAAACCGAGTCAAAAGTCGTTGGTTTTTATGCACTGTATGAAAATAATTTGGCTGCCATCTTTGTGTCTCCGGCCTTTCAGGGCCAAGGTATTGGTAAGCAATTATTGAGTCATGCGAAGTCTCAAAGAGCAGTGTTAAACTTGTCGGTATACAAGGAAAATCAGGCGAGTTATCGGTTTTACTTATCTCAAGGTTTTAGCGTGATAAGTGAACAGCGAGATCAGCATACGGGGCATCCTGAGTACACAATGAGCACGGGCACAACCTAACGTATGATAACAACGAAAAGATTGATACTTCGGCAATGGGATGACGCCGATCAACAACCCTTTGCGCAGATGAGCCGCGATAGCCGTGTCATGGCGCACTTCCCAAAGTGTCTGAGCCAGGAAGAAAGCGACAAGGTGGCAAGAAAAATCCAGTCGTTAATCGCCGAGCGTGGTTGGGGATTCTGGGCTGTCGAGATCCCCGACCAACACGCGTTTATTGGCTTTGTCGGTTTGCACATACCGAAAGATACGATGCCGTTCTCACCTTGTGTTGAGATTGGCTGGCGACTTGCGCCACAACATTGGGGTAGGGGCTATGCCACAGAAGCGGCTAATGCGTCGCTACACTATGCGTTTATGCACTTGGGCGTAGAGGAAGTCGTCTCTTTTACTACAGTGAATAACATTGGCTCTCAGGCAGTGATGAAAAAGCTTGGCATGTCCTATGCGTATCATTTCGCGCATCCTGATCTCGACGCGTCTGATCCGCTTAGCGAACATGTTTTATACAAAATCAGCAAAGCGCAGTGGGAAGTGTTTACTCGCTAATTCGAATACCCTTTTTCTCAGAATATATTAAGGAACTAAAAATGAAATCTATCTTCTTTTTTAACTCAATGCTAACCCCAAAACTCGTCACCGGCTTGTATTGGCTGCTGTTGTTAATTGCGTTGTTCTCTGGGCTGGGCACCATGTTTGGTGGCTACGGTGGGATGAGGCTTGAGAATATGGCCATTGGCCTGTTTACCATTGTCGGCGGTGCGGTTGGGGCAAGGATTTGGTGTGAGCTGATGATTGTAATTTTTAAAATCAACGAAAATCTTCAAAGCTTAAAAGACGAGAAAGATACTTAATTTGATAAGGTAAGCCAAGGTTTTTATTAACGAGGTGATATGCGTTTTCCAGCCTTAATGCCATGGCAGGGCAGCCGCTTTCTTTACAGGCCGATGCTTTGTTTGAACGGTTGGTGGTGAACCAACAAGGCGGCTATTGCTTTGAGCATAATAAAATTGCCTACCTTGCCCTGAAGCATTTGGGGTTTAAGATGCGCAGTTTGTTGGCGCGGGTGATGCTCAATGGTAAGCCCACCAATCCGCGCACTCACCGTATGAATGTGCTTGAGCTCGATGGCGAGACTTATCTAGTGGACGTTGGTTTTGGCAATAAAACCCCGCGCGGCTTACTCAATATCAACCAGCGCACCTGCACCATCGGGCACGATACCTATCAAATCACGCGCAATGGCAATGTAGTGACGGTGGTGTTACACGAGCCCGAGCAACCGCCACTAACGCTGTACGAGGTTGAGCTTTACGATGTAGTAGAAGCCGACTTTGACGTGGCGCACTTCTATTCTCATCAACACCCTGAAGCCATTTTCGTCAATAACCTCGTGGTGTCGTTGATCACTGCGTCGAACCGTTATCTGATCCGTAATCAGCAGTTTTTAGTCTGGGATGCGGCAGGGCACCTCATTACCGAAAAAAGTATCGATAGCCTCGAGGCATTAACCCAGTTGGTTCACGAGGTTTTCTTATTGCAACCGCCCAACGCAGTGTTGGAAACCGCGTTTGCACAGGTGGCGGCCAACGCGGCGGTTTGAGTGAGCGGATGTTAACGAAAACGTTCGTCTTGACGTACGTACTTGATGCCGTACAATTGATTAAAAGTTAATCACACTGGAGAAGCGCTATGACGGGGATCACTGCCACTGAAGCGCGTAGCAAATTGTATCGGCTCATTGATGAAACCGCCGAATCTCATCAGCCCATTGTTATTGCGGGGAAACGTAACAAAGCGGTGCTGATTTCAGAAGAAGACTGGTCAGCGATTCAGGAAACACTCTATTTGCTTTCTGTGCCAGGG
Organism: Salinivibrio sp. MA440; assembly: GCF_001996265.1. Classification (NCBI taxonomy): domain Bacteria; kingdom Pseudomonadati; phylum Pseudomonadota; class Gammaproteobacteria; order Vibrionales; family Vibrionaceae; genus Salinivibrio; species Salinivibrio sp. MA440. Next base: position 58,417 of record NZ_MUFI01000023.1, on the reverse strand, counting down.
ATGCGCGAGTCGATTCGTGAAGGCATCGCCACGCCGACGGATGAATGCGATGAGGAGTTGGACTGGTGACATGGAAGTTGGTTTACACCAAACAAGCCCAGAAAGATGCAAAAAAGCTGGCCTCCAGTGGCCTTAAACCAAAAGCGCAAGAACTGCTAGCACTGATTAAAGACGATCCCTACCGTAAACCTCCTCCGTTCGAAAAGCTTGTCGGCGATCTCACCGGTGCCTATTCACGCCGTATTAATATTCAACATCGCTTGGTCTATCAAATCCTCGAGGATGAACAGGTGGTGAAAGTGCTCAGGCTCTGGAGCCATTATGAGTAGTGGCTGTCATCGGCCTTTATTGGTTGCTGTTGTTAATTGCGTTGTTCTCTGGGCTGGGCACCATGTTTGGAGCGCAAAAATTATCCGTCTGTCCCACCAGAAGCTGACGGTATGCACTACGCTAAAAGACACAACTGACTAAAATTCAAAGACAAAACGCTAGTCAGTTGGTAGCAGTGAACGGGTCGCCGTATTTGTTGTACACCGTTAGGCGAATGAACAAGGAATGTATATGGCTGTTTTAAACAAAGTTTTATATGTAGAGGACGATCCTGATATACGAGAAATTGCTACCCTAGCACTCGAGGATGTGGGTGGCCTCACTCTTAAAACCTGTGAATCGGGAGAGCGGGCCTTGCAGGAAGTGGACGGATTTAAGCCGCAAATCATACTGCTCGATGTCATGATGCCAAATATGGATGGCCCAGAAACACTCACCGCGATGCGGGAACGAGGACTCGTTGATGACTCGGTGCTCATTCTTTTTATGACAGCGAAAGTTCATCCAGAAGAAGTGGCGCGCTATAAAGCGTTAGGGGCGAGTCATGTTATTTCTAAACCTTTCGATCCTATGACATTAGCTGATGATGTGCGTGCGTTTTGGGACGAATTCAATGGATGATAACAAAAAGACTAATGACACCGAAAAGCGTCTTGAAAGGCTCAAGGAAGCGTACGCTAAACGGCTGACCTCGGAGTTTAAACGGCTTCATGCCATCAATGATAAGTTGTTATCAGGCCATGATGACCAGGAAACGTTAAAGGCGTTGCACTCTGGGTTGCACACCATTGCGGGCGCGGCGGGAACATTTGGTTTTGCTAGTCTCGGCGAAGCGGCCCGTCAATTTGAGCAACAGGTTGCCAAGCGCTTATCCCAAACAGAACCGCCCACCAGCCTGCCAACTGATTGGATGGAAGCGCTTGAGTCTGCGCACCATAAAGATAGCGTGTCAGCGACGCAAAGCACCACAACAATCCAGCAACCGGTTATGGAAGGGGCGCCTATTATCGGCTTGGTCGAGCGCGATAATATTTTGGCTAAATACGCCCAATCCCAGTTTGCTCGTTTTGGTTTTCAGGTGTACTGGATAAAGGATGCGAACGAACTAAAACAATTGACTAAACACGCACCTGACTTACTGCTTATTGACCATCATGCTATTCAGGACGACGTGTCTGATACCGATTTAGCAACTTTATGGAAGACCAAGTTACAGCACTTTCAATGTCCCGTCTTTTTCATTGGTGCTGAGGAAAGTTATAAAGCTAGGCTGCAAGCATTGCGCGCGGGAGGCGCAGGTTATTATCCCAAGCCGTTGGACATGGCCAAACTTGCCTCAAAGTTTGCGTATATGCTTGGCCACATAGACGCGGAACCTGGTCGGGTTATGATAATTGATCAAGACCCAGCCCTCGTCTCTCAATGCCAATCTGTCTTAGAAGATGCAGACATGAACGTCGCGACACTGGATAAGCCAGAACGACTGTTTGAGTGTATCAGCGAGTTTAATCCTGAAATTATCCTTGTCAGTGTCTGGTTACCGCAGGTGACGGGCGCTGAATTAGTGGCCTTGCTCGCGCAGACAGAGCATTGGTCACATTTGCCGATTATTTTCCTCTCTCGCGACCCTAACGCAGATTTGCGTCGCCAATCATTGTTGTTAGACGGCGATGCCATTCTTGAGGTGCCGGTGGACACGGATCTTTTGGTGCGCCTGTGTCAAAGCAGAATACAGCGATTTCGAGCGTTTAACCGCACGCAACATCAAGACGGGCTTACCGGCTTATTGAAACACGCCAGCATCAAAGACGCGTTGCAAAAGCAATGGCAATTGGCGCAGCGTCGGTCGCAAGTATTCAGCGTGGTCATGTTGGATATTGATCACTTTAAAGGCGTGAATGACACCTATGGTCACGCTATTGGGGATCAGGTGATCGCGGCAATCGGTACGCTTTTACGTCAGCATTTTAGGAATACGGATAAGCTTGGCCGATACGGCGGAGAAGAGTTTGCGCTGGTATTGCCAGATTGTGATGCTGACCAAGCCGAGCATTTGGTTAATCAATTACGAGAAGATTTCGGAGCGATCACGTTCAAGGCGAATGACGCCACGTTTTCTTGCACGCTTTCCGCCGGCATTGCCGACAATCAGTGCTTTCCGACAGAACCAAGTGAGTCTTTATTGGCTCTCGCGGACAAAGCCTTGTATCGCGCCAAGCATGACGGACGAAACTGTGTCGTACAAGCAATGAATACGCCTTAATCGCTAATTGTCCGGAGCTTTTGTATGCGAACGCCATCTATCCCTGATAACGAAGCCGAGCGTCAACAGGCACTAGACGAAACCGAGCTGCTTAACAGTGGTGCCGACCCACGTTTTGAGCGCATTACTCGCTTATGCCTTGACTTGTTTTCTGTCCCTATCGCGCTGGTGTCACTGATCGACCGGGAGCGACAATACTTCAAGTCTCGTCAGGGGGTAGATGCCTCTGAAACCCCAAGGGATATCTCTTTTTGTGGGCATGCCATTCTGGGTAGTGAACCATTAATTGTTGAAAACGCGCTAGACGACATGCGTTTTTGTGATAATCCGCTCGTCTGTGGGGCGCCGGATATTCGGTTTTATGCAGGTATGCCGATTCACAGCAGCGAGGGTTATCGACTGGGCACGCTATGCCTAATCGATAACCAACCAAGGCAGTTTAGTGAAGAAAACGTGGCGCAACTAAAGAACCTTGCTGGCATGGTGGAGGATCTGATTTGGACCGATACTTATCAGCGACGTGAGTCAACGGCGTTGCAGCAACAACTGCAGGCTAGTCACAATGAAATGACATCGCTGGTTAATAACATACCAGGTATTACGTTTCGTTGTTTGCCAGATAAAAGCTGGACCATGCTCTATATCAGTAATCAAGTCGACACCATCAGTGGCTATACCGCCGAGGACTTGATAAATAATAAACGTGTTTGTTATGCGGATCTCATTCACCCTGATGATGTGTTCGTTGTTGATAACGCCGTTGCCAACGCCATGGCCAACAATGAGGAATGGCATATTGAGTATCGTGTTCGACATCGTACGCTGGGCTTTCGCTGGGTGGAGGAACGAGGTAAATGTATAGACACAGATCCTAGGCATCCACTGGTGCTTGAAGGGTTTATTATCGATATTACTCGAGAGCGCAATGCCTTAACGCAGCTGGAGCGGCACCATCAGGCGTTAACGGTGCTGACTGACATTGCCTTTTCCAGTCATGGGAGCCTGGATGAGATAATCAATCATGCCTTGCAAGAGGCCAAGCTCTACTTGAGGGCTGAATTGGCCATTGTCAGTGAAATAAAAGGCGAGGTGTATACGGTTAACTGGATAGCTGGGCCGCCAGACACAACGATTGTTGCAGGGCAGCAGTTTGCATTAAAAGACACCTGGTGTCAGTTTTTGATGGCAGAGAACCCCAGCAGCACCACGCAGGAACAGTTTATTGCCGATACCGATCGCCCAGAGTTTCAGCAACATCCGTGTTATAAAACTGCACCGTTAGGCAGCTATGCTGGCGTTGTCATCAATATCTATGACCGCCCCTGGGGCACATTGAACGTATCGTCCGCTAAGGCGCGTTCTGAAGATTACAACGATGGCGAAAAACTGTTTCTACGCCTCCTCGGCAACTGGTTATCCGATGTATTGACCCAGAATTTGAGCCAGCAGCGGCTGACCAAATTAGCAGCATTATTGCCGGGAACGCTCTATCAATTCCGTCGTTTTCCCGATGGGCGTATGGTTTTTCCTTATAGTTCCCCTCAAATAGAGACGTTGTACGGCATCACACCAGAACAGGCTGCAGAAGATGCCATTCCTGCGTTTGAGCGCATCCATCCTGGCGATATTGAGACCGTGAGTCGATCCATTGAGCATTCGGCGAATACGTTAGAACACTGGCAATCTACCTATCAGATCAATTGTCCGGGTAAGGGCTATCGTTGGATTTCTGGCGAGGCGAGGCCGGAGAAAATGATCGACGGTAGTATATTGTGGCACGGTTATTTGCAAGATGTTCACGAACAGCACCAGGCGCGTTTAGCTTTGGAGCAGAGCGAGGCGAGATTGCGTAGCTTGTTTGACTTTTCCCCTATCGGCATCGCTTTGAATGATTTTGCTACCGGGCAGTTTCTTGATCTCAATGATGCTTTGACTGCACCCACGGGTTACACCCGCGAAGAATTCGTTTCCCTTAGTTATTGGGATGTCACGCCTAAAGAATATGAGCCAGAGGAGCAAAAAGCGCTGGCAAGTATGCAAAGCACGGGTCGTTATGGGCCGTTTGAAAAAGAGTACATCCGCAAAGATGGCAGTCGTTATCCGGTCCGTTTGCAAGGCATGCTGAGCACAGAGTTGGATGGAAGAAAGGTGATCTGGTCCCTTGTCGAAGACATTACTGAGCGTAAAAAACTCGACAAAATGAAAGATGAATTTATTGCCACCGTCAGCCATGAACTGCGCACACCCTTAACGTCGATCAAAGGCGCGTTAGGATTATTGAATGGCGGCGCAACTGGGGAATTACCACCAAAGGCTAACAAGTTGCTGCATACTGCCGAGCGTAACGCAACACGTTTAACCTTGCTGATAAACGACTTGTTAGATATGGAAAAGCTCGTGGCAGGAAAAATGCCAATTCAGAAACAAAAGCAAGATCTTGGCTCGCTATTGGATGACGCGATAGAGTCTGTTAAATCCTACCAGCATCAAACTCAGACACAAATACGCCCTCCAAATAACTGGCCGGCTGTGACGGTCAATGTTGATGGACCAAGATTGATTCAAGCACTGACCAATCTTTTATCTAATGCGATCAAATTCTCACCAGAAGGTGAGTGGGTAGACGTTTCGGTAATTGTTGATAAAACGCTGGTTGAAATTGCTATCAGAGATCGTGGACCTGGGGTTGACCTAGCGTTTCAGGATCGACTGTTTCAGCGTTTTAGCCAAGCTGACAGCAGTGATAATCGCAAGGTTGCTGGTACAGGACTGGGGCTAGCGATTACGCGGGAGATATGTCAGCAAATGGACGGTAATGTGGGGTACCGCGATGCTGAGGGCGGTGGGGCGTTGTTTTTTATTCAGTTGCAGGTTGCACAATGAGCGTAGTTGCTAAACAGGTGATGGCAACGCTGTTACTGGCCCTTATTGCCGTCGTTGGTAACATGGTCAACTTGCCTTTGTTTTTCGGCGTGCATTTTATCTTTGGCTCGGTGGCTGTCATGCTGGCCATAAGATTGATCGGGCTATGGCCAGCCGTGTTCGTGGCGTTAGCTGGCGGTTCTTATACCTGGATACTTTGGGGTCACCCTTACGCGATGCTGACACTGACATTGGAAGCGTTTGCAGTCAGTTTATTGTATCGCCGCGGCGTAAAAAACTTGGTACTCGCGGATCTCGCTTTTTGGGTAGTGGTGAGCCCGATAGTGCTGATACCAATCTATGCAATAGCCATCGGTATGGATGGCAGCTCCACCGGCATGATTGTCTTAAAACAAGCGCTGAACGGTTTGTTCAATGCGCTCATTGCAGGGCTATTGGTGAAACTGCTGATTTGGTATTTCCAGAATGGCACTATCAATTGGTTACCGGCAAAGATACGGCTCCAGGAGCTGCTTTTTGATGCCCTGTTGTGCCTGACCCTTATCGCGGGGATGACACCCATCATTATCAACAACCAAAATAATATAATAAAAAACGAGCAACGGATCGCTGACGAACTTAAGCGGGTTGCCGAGGGTGCCGTGGCTCGACTCAACCAGCAACCTGACCGTTCGCTTGATAACCAAAAGAGAGCATTACGGCCGTCACTGTCTCAAGGTGCGTCTGGTGTGGCGATATTAAATCGCGAGGGAACACCGACAGTGCAGGTCGGTGATTTACACTCTGGTTTACCAGGGGGAGTCCGGCCGCTAACCAGTGCCGATAACCTGTCTATTTGGTTGCCGGCGTCGGGGGGTAGTTTGGTTAATCGCTGGCAATCCGGCTTTTATCGTTACCAACTGCCATTAACAGACCGGTCCGACGCTATGGTCTTGCTTGCAGAACGGCCGGCAGCGCCATTGATAGAGGCTATTGAAAGGAGTCGTAATCAAAGCTTTATTATGCTTTCAGGCATTGCTTTTTTGAGTATACTCGCGGCCTTTTTGTTGAGCCGAATCCTGATTCAGCCTCTTTCACAACTCGATAGGGCAAGCCGTCATCTACCTAAAAAAATACGCTATCAAGCGAGTGTTGTGCTGGCTGAAAGCCGAGTAGCGGAATATGCTGTTTTGTCGACATCGCTGCAAGATATGAGCCATGCGCTTAGTGATAACTTCCGTGAATTGGAAAAGGCACGAGCAAACTTAAAGCAAGAGGTAAAGGACCGTACCCGTGAACTGGCAAGCACTTCCGATCTGCTCAGTAATATATTGGCCGCCTCGACTGAGGTTGCGATTATCGCGACGGATACGAGAGGCATAATTACTTTATTCAACACCGGCGCTGAGCGACTGCTTGGTTACCATTCTGCCGAGGTCGTCGATAAACACAGCCCTGCCTTTTTTCATGTGCCTGACGAGGTGGAAGAACGATCTCAGGCGCTATCAGGTCAGTTTAATCGGGCGATAACTGGGTTTGAGACATTTATGACCATTCCGATGTTAGAGGGCGCAGAAACGCGTGAATGGTGTTATGTCCATAAGCAAGGTCAGCATATTCCGGTTATGTTGACAGTAACGGCGATATACAACGACAGTCAAGAGATTACCGGTTTCCTCGGGATTGCCCAAAATATCACCGAACGCAAACGTCATGAGCAAATGAAGAATGAGTTCATTTCTACGGTCAGTCATGAGTTGCGTACGCCGCTTACCTCGGTGTCTGGTGCACTGAGTCTAGTGCTGGGTGGACGCTTGGGTGAGATCCCTGATAAAGCCCAAAAAATACTCAACACCGCACACCGTAATAGCGAGCGGTTAGCGTTATTGATCAATGATTTACTCGATATCGAAAAAATAGCGGCCGGCCAGTTGTATTTTGATATGCAAGTTCAATCTATTGATCCCATCCTTGAGCAGTGTTTAGAAGAAAATAAAGCATACGGTGCAGAGCGGCACATCGATATCGTCTTGAACAGTGAAACGGCTAACGCCGAGGTTCGAGTAGACAAACAAAGGCTGAAGCAAGTATTGGCTAATCTGCTATCTAATGCGATCAAGTTTTCGCCTGATGGGGCGACGGTCACCATCGATACCGTGGTGGATGAACAGCACGTGACCGTGAGTGTTACTGACCAAGGTTGTGGTATTGCTGCGGACTTTTATCCCAAAATTTTCCAAAAGTTTGCCCAAGCCGATAGCACAGATACACGGCAAAAAGGTGGCACGGGGTTAGGGCTTGCGATTACCCGTGAACTCGTTGAAAAAATGAATGGCAAGATAGGTTTTGAGTCGAGCCCGGGGAAAGGCACCCGTTTTTACTTTCAGCTGCCTTTGCATGAAACAGTGAAGACCAAATCGGTCGATCAGCATAGGCCGACTGACTCGAACATTGGTGACAAACCAAACATTAACTCTTCATATAATATTCTAGTGATTGAAGATGATCCCGACGTGGCTAGTTTATTAAAAATAGTGCTGGAAGAGGCCGGATACCGAGTTGATATTAGCCAAGAGGGTATGGCGGCGTTAAAAGCGTTACAAGCAAGGCATTATGACTTAATCAGCTTAGATTTAATGCTGCCCGATATCGGTGGGCTCGATATTATTCGTCGGATAAGACAGCATGCCGACACCGCTAATATTCCCATTGTTGTGGTGTCTGCAAAGATGAAACAAGGACGGTTAGAGCTTAATGGCGACGCTGAAAACATTGAATGGTTAGCAAAACCCATCGATCACAAACAACTCATCAGTCTAGTAAAACAACAGTTGCTAACGTCTACACAGGCAAAAATTTTGCATGTTGAAGACGATATAGATTTACATCGAATTGTTCAGGCGATGGTCAGTGATTATATGACGCTTGATCATGCTCTCACACTGAGCCAAGCTCAATCGTTGTTAACGCAACATGCGTATGATGCTGTCTTGTTGGATATTGGTTTACCCGACGGATCGGGTTGGCGCTTAATTCCAGTGATTCAAGAAACACAGCCAACGGCTGCGATTATCGTACTGACCGGTGAGGAGATTAGTGCTGAACGATACGATACGGTTCACGGTGTGTTGATGAAAAGGCAACTGACAACTGACAGGCTTGTGGATATTATCGGCAAGCGTATTACGCGTGAGCGGTAACGTTCCTAGCGTTAATCGAGACGCTAGACGACAACCTCGATATATCAATGACCGCCAAAAACAAAAAAACCAGCCAATGGGCTGGTTTTTTATCGATTGCTCGACCGATTAGTCTTGGAACAAACCGAGATTTTCTTTGGCGTAGGCTTCAAATTCGGTAAAGCCGCCAACGTGCGCTTGATCAACGAAAATCTGTGGCACGGTTTCAACCGGTTTGCCGACGGTTTTTTCCAAATCCGCTTTGCTGATGCCTTCCGCGTGAATATCGACATAACGGTAGTTAAAGTCATCACGGTTGGTTTTAAGATCTTCCGCTAGGTCTTTGGCGCGAACACAAAAAGGGCACCCTGGGCGACCGAAAATTACGACGAACATATTCATCTCCTTTGGCATTAATGTTGTTACTATGCCTGATAGGCGATGGAGAGAAAAGACGAATTTCCCTTTTGCACCGATAGGCAAAACCGATTGCTGTGAACGTCTATACCGAATCGCACGACCGGCGGGAGATCACGGGTGGTATGGCCGCAGAGCGTCGCTATTGTGTTGATTGCGCGTCGGCTCATAAAGGTGTAAAACCAGCTCATCCCTCTTTTACAGCTCAACGTCTAATAAGGAAACATAATGAACCCAACGATTGAGACATTACTTTCTCACCGCTCTATTCGCAAATTTAGCCAAGCCCCCATTTCGTCAGAGCAACTGAGCCAGATTATTGATGCGGCGCGCTCGGCGTCGAGCTCAAGCTTTTTACAATGCACCAGTATTATTCGTGTGACCGATGGCGACAAACGACGTTTACTGGCGGAATACGCGGGCAACCAAGCGTATGTAGCCGACTGCGCCGAGTTTTTGGTGTGGTGTGCGGACTTTCATCGTCATGAGCAAATCAATCCCAATGCCAAGTTGGGCTTTACTGAGCAAACGTTAATTGGCGCGATTGACGGCGCAATCATGGCGCAAAATGCGATGGTCGCAGCAGAGTCCATGGGTCTTGGCGGTGTGTATATCGGTGGGTTGCGTAACCAACCGAATAAAGTCGCCGAGTTGCTGGATATACCTAATCATGTGTTGCCATTATTTGGTATGTGCTTAGGTGTACCTGCACAAGATCCTGAAACCAAACCGAAACTACCGGCCAGTCTTATCGTTCACGAAAATCGTTATCAGGCGATTGATGAAGCGGCGCTAAGTGACTACGACAACCAAGTGCGCGAGTATTATCAAACACGTACAGGCGGCAATAAAGACATGAGCTGGAGCGAACAAGTGTCTGCCACATTGGAAAAAGAAGCGCGTCCGTTTATGAAAGAATTTCTGCATAGTAAAGGCTTTAGTACTCGCTAACGCGCTATGCTTGAACAATTGAGTGAAAAAGCAGCATTTTGCTGCTTTTTTATTATCAACAAACCGGAATTGCCCAGTTTTATTGGCTATTTTGGCTCTCTTGTTTATGAAAGCAACGCTAAGCGCTAAAAGTTATTTACATCTAGTCTGTAACCCGTAATATTGCCGCGTTTTTGCGCGTGATAATCACTTTTATCCGTGGTTTTGGGCGCTTATTTTGAGTATTGATAGGTTTTTTTAATAAGTAGGGCACTGATGGAAAACAAACTGGCAAATCCTGCCCCTTTAGGGCTGATGGGTTTTGGAATGACCACGGTATTATTGAACATTCATAATGCAGGGTTTTTTCCGATTGATAGCATGATTTTGGCGATGGGGCTGTTTTATGGCGGCTTAGCGCAGGTGATTGTGGGGATCATGGAATTCAAAAAAGGCAATACGTTTGGAACAACCGCGTTTACCTCTTATGGTTTGTTCTGGTTGACGCTTGTTGGCCTGATTGTGATGCCAAAAATGGGTCTGGCTGACGCAAGCCCTGCTGCCTTTATGGGTTGGTATTTGGTGTTGTGGGGTGTGTTCACTGGATTTATGTTTATTGGCTCATTGCGCTATTGCCGTGCTAAACAGTTTGTATTTGGTAGCCTGACTATCCTGTTTTTCTTGCTCGCGGCGCGTGATTTTACCGGCAGTACACTCATTGGCACCATTGCCGGATTTGAAGGGATTGTGTGTGGCTTAAGCGCGATGTATTTTGCGATGGCGCAGGTGCTTAACGAGGAATATGGCCGTACCGTACTTCCGGTTGGTGAGCTAACACGTGATGCGAAAAAGCCTGCGATGGCCACCCACGCGGCTTAAATCATACCTGTGAGGGCAGTGGAAAACACACTGTCTGTTTGCGGTGTAAACGCAGATAAAAAGGCCCAGTGACGTGATGTCCCGGGCCTTTTTGATGGTTTTAGTCAGCAATATAACGCGTTACTTTTCGATAGCGTGTGGCTACCTGGCGTGATTCTCTGGGATTAGCACATCACGGTGACAGCTAGGCCACCTTGTGATGTTTCACGGTATTTGGCGTTCATGTCTTTACCGGTTTCCATCATGGTTTCGATCACTTTATCTAACGACACCCGTGGCTCGGAAGAACGTTGTAGTGCCATGCGTGATGCATTGATCGCCTTCACCGCCGCAATGCCGTTACGCTCAATACACGGCACTTGCACCTGTCCAGCGACCGGATCGCAGGTAAGGCCTAAGTTGTGCTCCATTGCGATTTCAGCTGCCATACACACCTGGTGCGGATTACCGCCCATAAGTTCAGCCAAACCGGCGGCGGCCATTGAACACGCGACCCCGACTTCACCTTGGCAACCCACTTCTGCCCCAGAAATAGACGCGTTTTGTTTATATAAGCCGCCAATCGCACCGGATGCAGCAAAGTAGCGGGTATAGGTTTGCTTATCGACCGGCTCAATAAATTTATCGTAGTAGGCGAGGACGGCAGGAATAATTCCGCATGCCCCATTCGTTGGCGCGGTTACAACACGACCACCGGCGGCGTTTTCTTCGTTTACCGCAAAGGCAAACATATTGACCCAGTCCACTACCGACATGGGATCGATGTTGTATTTTTCGGTGGTTTTGAGCTGGTGATGCAACGCAGCGGCTCGACGAGGTACACGCAATGGACCGGGCAACACGCCTTCGTTTTCCATACCACGGTACATACACGCTTGCATGGTTTTCCAGATATTGGCGAAATAGGTGTCAATTTCTGCTTGGCTATGCATGCTACGCATGTTGGCCATCACTAAGCCGCTGATAGAAAAACCGGTTTCTTGCGTCAGTGCGAGCAAGCCGTCTGCGCTATTAAAGTCGTAAGGGACTTGCACCGCTTGCATGGCAGGCTGACCAAACTCGGCTTCTTCAACAATAAAGCCGCCACCAATGGAGTAGTAGGTTTTGCTCAGCACGCACTCATCGCCTTGCCAAGCATGAATACGCATGCCGTTTTCATGCAAGGAGAGGTTGGTTTGGTGAAAGTTCATGCCGCCATCACGCAAAAAGGTGACGACATGCTGCTGTTCGCCCAACGGCAATTGCTCTGTGTCTTCGACACGTTTAACAAAGCTAGGGATCGCGTCGATATCAACGGTTTCAGGGCTGTTGCCTGCGAGGCCCATAATGATCGCGATGTCGGTGTGGTGGCCTTTGCCTGTTAAAGACAAAGAGCCATAAACGTCAACCGTCACGCGGTCGACGTCGGTCAAGCGTTGGTTAGCAATAAGCGCATCAACAAAACACTGGCCGGCTTTCATTGGGCCAACAGTATGCGAGCTGGACGGGCCAACGCCAATCTTGAAAATGTCAAAAACACTGATCATGTGTTTACCTCAGTCAATGCCCTAAGGGCAATGGATTTAGTGTTTACGCCATCCGTCCATGGTATTGACTGTGCTGGCAATGCCGGTGGCTTGCCATAATGAAAGGAGCAGCGTTCACTGCTCCTGGTTATCCCGCAAACATCGATGAATGCGGCTGGGATTAATGCCCCAGTAACAGCAGTCCTATAGCACCTGCTGCGCGCGCTGATTAACGGTCATGATTAATTAAAAAAGCATGCCGTACATAATCGCTGAAATCGCGACCAAGCCCATGATAAGAACAAAGGCGTTACTGATTGTACCTGAATACTTCTGCATTGCTGGCACGTTTTTCACGGCATACATTGGCATAATAAACAGGATGGTGGCAATGATAGGGCCGCCAAGTGATTCAATCATCCCCAAAATACTTGGGTTTAGGGTCGCCACCAACCAAATGGTGAGGATCATGAAGACCACGGTAAACACGTCAATTTTCTTGCGGTTGATCGGTTTACCTGCACCACGCAGCGTTTTCACGACTAAGCCATTTAGACCTTCACGTGCGCCCAAATAATGGCCGAAGAATGAAGACACGATCGCGACAAAGGCAACCAATGGGCCCAAGAAGGAAATAAATGGGCTCTCATGCTTGTTGGCAAGGTAAGACAAAATCGCAATGTTCTCTGCTTTGGCCGCTTCCAGGTCCGCTGGTGTCAGCGACAGGACGCAAGAGAATACAAACAACATCACAAAGCCAACCAGCATCGCCGCTGCACGCATTAGAATTTGGCCAGACTTTTGCTCTGCATCGTCACCATGATCGCGACGTTGTGCCAATGAGAAAGATGAAATCGCTGGGCTGTGGTTAAACGCAAATACCAGCACCGGAATCGAGATCCAAAGAGTGATGGCAAAATCGCCAGCTGAGGGCACTTGCGACAGGGCGGCGGTGTTCCACTCTGGGATAAGATAGAGCGACATAAATACTAAGATGGCAACCAGCGGATAAACCAAGAACTGGGTGACACGCAACATCATTTTCTCGCCCAGAAGCATGATAGCCATCATTCCCAAAATCAGGGCCAGTGACAAAATTGCCCGCGGTGGTGATGCCATACCAAGCTGGTTAACCAAGAAGGAATCAACGGTGTTGGTGATGCCGACACCGTAGATCAGAACAATCGGGTAAATCGCGAAAAAGTACAACAGGGTGATGATTTTACCCGCGCCGACGCCAAAGTGCTCTTCAACCACTTCGGTGATATCGCTGCCTGCGTTTTTGGACGAGAGCACAAAACGAGACAAACCACGGTGAGCAAAAAAGGTCATCGGGCCAACTAATAAGGTCATCACAACCAATGGCCAAAAACCGCTCATCCCCGCATTGATGGGAAGAAAGAGGATGCCGGCTCCAACAGCGGTGCCAAAAAGGGAAAGCGCCCAGGTTGTGTCTTGTTTGGTCCAGCGCGGGCGCGTGGTTGCGCGGGTACCAGTCGTCGAGGTTGTTTGCATAACAATACTACTCACATTGTAGGGAACAGGAATCAGGGAAGGCGAATTCTGGCGATTTCCACGCAGAAAACCAAGCGCTAGATCGCGATATGAAAAGGCGCGCCCGGACTATTGCACCAAAATGTGACAACTATCAATAATAAAAGCGCTTTAGTGCGATTAAGTAGGCAGGTGTGTACGGTTTTGTGTTGGATAAATATGCATCAAATTGCGCCAAATTCCATAGTATTGGTAGGGTTTATGGTGCGATTGACCGGAAAGTGAAACAGCGTGAGTTGACTGATCAACGCGCGTAACAGCTGGGCAGTGGCTCCCCAAACAAGATGATCGTGATGATAAAACGCACTCACAGGGTGCCATTGTCCGTCGATTAAAAACGATTGTTCTCGGATGTGGCCGGGATAACACAAGGTATCTAAGGGCACTTCAAAGCAGGCGGCCACTTCATTGGGATCCAGACAAGGCTGATAATCGGGATCCACCCAGGCAAGCACCGGATGAATATAATAGCCCGTCACCGTGGGCAAGGGACACAAGTGGCCAATGACAGCGTCGCGTGTGACGCGAATACCGGTTTCTTCCCACATTTCACGGGTGGCGGTGGCAATATTATCGTGATCGATAGACTCGCGCTTTCCGCCCGGAAAGCTCACTTGTCCCGGGTGATGTTTAAGGTGACTGGCGCGTTGGGTTAACACCAAATGAATGCCTGACGGCCTAGGCACCAGCCCGATCAATACTGCGGCGGGTTGAAAATCCGCCCCACCGAGAATGCGCGGAGATAGCCGCACGCGATTGAGAATACGGCTGTCGTGGCGCGCTAAAGGGGTGAGTGAAAATGCACGGACCACGTCGGTCGGTGATAGTCGCGTGGCCGCACCGTGATCAGCGAGGAAACACTCTCCTTCGTAGCGCGGCCAAAACCCAGGCACTGTCTGTATTGTATTGCCCAGGGGGGAGACATTTAGGGGTGAGAAATACGCCTTGTCAGCGGTGAGTAACTGCATCCACTCTCCTTAATCCTGAATAGGTGTGCTCAATGCCTCATCTTCTGCCAGTACGGGTAAAATTCGGCTCACTTTATCGAGCGTCTCCTGATATTCGGCATCAGCTTGGCTGTCAGCAACCAACCCGCCACCTGCCCAAACATGAAGTTGTCCTTGATGACCAACCAACGTGCGAATGGTAATGCTGGTATCCATTCGTCCACAGCGGCTGATATAGGCAAAGCTGCCACAATAAACATGACGACGATGGGGCTCGAGTTCTTCAATGATTTCCATTGCCCGCACCTTTGGTGCCCCGGTAATTGACCCGCCAGGAAACGCGGCGCGCAGCAAATCGAGTGCTGTCTTGTCGTCGGGTAAGCGTCCAGTCACTGTACTGACCATGTGGTGGACAGCAGGAAAACTTTCTATATCAAAGAGTTTAGGCACAGATACGGAACCTGGCGAGGCAATGCGACCAATATCATTGCGTAATAAGTCTACAATCATCAAATTTTCGGCGCGATCTTTTTCAGCCGACTTCAATGCTTGGGCGCGTTGTGCGTCTTTTTGTGGATCGGGATCGCGCGGGCGTGTGCCTTTAATGGGTTTGGTTTCTATCTGTTTGTCGTGCACCGATAAAAAGCGCTCAGGCGAGACCGACAACAGGGCGCTGTCTTGCAGGCGAATAAAGCCCGAAAACGGCGCGCCGTTGTTCGCGGCCAATTTGCGATACGCGTGCCACTCGTTACCCTGATAGGGTGCGGAAAAGCGTTGAGCAAGATTGATTTGATAGCAATCGCCCGCGTGTAAATACGCTTGGACGGTGTCGAACTTTTGGCCGTATTGTTGCGCGGTCATGTTGGCCTGCCAAGGCCCGGTGAGAGAAAAGGGTACCGGCGAGGTTGGCGCGTGTTGCTCGGTTAGCCACTGCCATCGTTGTTGGCTATTGGGTGCAATCACCACCGCTTGGCGCTGATGATGATCGATCACCACCGCCCAGTCATAGAGCCCGACCGCCATATCCGGCACCTCGAGCTCATCTTTCGCCAATGCCGGTAGCACTTCCACCCATCGACCGAGATCATAGCCAAAGTACCCCAAGGCGCCACCAATAAATGGCCAAGGCGCTATCGGATCCGCGGTGGGTAAAAGCTTGGCCTGAAGATCGGCCACCCAGTGAAAAGGGTCTTGCGTGTGGGTGGTGGTTGTGCCATCTGCGTAATAGGTTGTCACCTGGTTATAACGCGCAGTAATGGTGGCAACCGGATCGGCGACCAAGATATCGAAACGACTGTCTGGGTGGGTTCGCGTGGCCGAGTGGAGCAGCATCGCCCAGGGCTGGTGGGCAATCCGATCAAAGAGGGTCACCGCAAGATCCGGCGTATAATCGATGGGCGTCGTTGTCAGTGTCATGGCATTTTGTCGCTGCATTGTTCTTTTTGTGATCACGGTTGAAGCGCTGTGTGGCGCGCGAATAGCGCTAAGCGTATCATAGCTAGGCCTTTTCCGGCATGGGCCAACACAAATAACCAAGCAACGTTGTTGCCATTATCACCTTCTATAATTCGATGAGGCAACTTGGCTACATGCGATTTACATCTAGCGTCAACTGGCAATCGAGCGCTATTCGAAAATTGATCGCCAACCGATAATAACGAGGGGAAAGCTCCCCCACACTGGATACCCACTTTGGGTCCTGCAAATGACACCAGAGGCAATGATGACCACAATTAAACAGCAAGACGTGATCGAAAGTGTTGCAGATGCCCTGCAATATATCTCTTACTACCATCCCCTTGATTTTGTACAAGCCCTTGAAAAAGCGTACAACAAGGAACAAAGCCAGGCGGCAAAAGACGCCATTGCGCAAATTCTGATTAACTCCCGCATGTCGGCGGAAGGTAAGCGTCCTATTTGCCAAGATACAGGTATTGTCACCTGCTTTGTCAAAGTGGGCATGGCGGTGCAGTGGGATCGTCATGATATGACGGTGCAAGAAATGGTCGATGAAGGGGTACGACGTGCCTACACCAACCCTGACAATCCGCTACGTGCCTCCGTGGTTGCCGATCCGGCCGGTAAACGCCAAAACACCCGCGATAATAGCCCTGCGGTCGTGCACATCGATATGGTGCCGGGCGACGCGGTGGACATTCAAATTGCAGCCAAAGGCGGTGGTTCGGAAAACAAAACTAAGATGGTGATGTTGAATCCATCTGACGATGTGGCTGAGTGGGTTGAGAAAACATTGCCGACCATGGGCGCGGGTTGGTGCCCACCGGGTATGTTAGGTATTGGAATTGGTGGCACGGCCGAGAAAGCCGCCGTATTGGCCAAAGAATCGCTCATGGAGCACATTGATATTCAAGCGCTTATCGACCGTGGTCCAAGCAATGCGGATGAAGCACTGCGGTTAGATATTTTTGATCGGGTGAACAAGCTGGGTATCGGTGCTCAAGGCTTGGGCGGCCTGACCACGGTAGTGGATGTGAAAGTAAAAACCGCGCCCACTCATGCCGCTTCTAAGCCGGTATGCTTGATCCCGAACTGTGCCGCCACACGCCATGTTCACTTTACGCTTGATGGCTCAGGCCCAGCCGAATTGGCACCACCAAAACTGGACGACTGGCCACAGGTCACCTGGGAAGTGGGGGATAACGTCCGCCGTGTTAACTTAGATACCGTGACCAAAGAAGACGTGCAGAGCTGGAAAACCGGCGAAACTGTGTTGTTATCAGGTAAGATCTTGACCGGACGCGACGCCGCACATAAACGCTTACAAGAAATGCTGCGCAATGGCGAAGGCCTTCCCGAGGGGGTCGACTTTAACGGCCGCTTTATTTATTACGTTGGCCCTGTCGATGCGGTGGGGGATGAGGTAGTCGGTCCAGCAGGCCCAACCACCTCAACACGCATGGATAAATTTACCGATATGATGCTGGCAGAAACCGGACTCACCGGCATGATCGGTAAGGCTGAGCGCGGTCCTGCGGCGGTGGAATCGATTAAAAACCACAAAGCGGTGTACCTCATGGCGGTCGGCGGTGCCGCGTACTTGGTATCAAAAGCGATCAAAAAAGCGCGCGTGGTCGCGTTTGAAGATCTCGGTATGGAGGCCATTTACGAATTTGAAGTGGAAGACATGCCCGTGACCGTAGCGGTTGATGCGCAAGGGCAAAACGCGCACCAGATTGGCCCGGATACCTGGAAGGTGAAGATAGCTGAAATGGATGATTAATCCGTCAATTGCACCTGTTCGGCTTAACGCCAGTTTGCGTTAATGAGAAGGCGTTGAGTCGGGCGGAGCCTAAGCGGATAGACGTCATAAAAAATGCGCCAATTAGGCGCATTTTTTGTCTACTTTTGTCTACCCGAACGATGTTGCCCGTTTGGACATCACTGCGTGGGCTAAGCCACTTCCTCTTCTTCCAGATCGAACGACGCGGCAATCAGGTTACGCGTGTATTCGTGTTGCGGGTGATGGAAGATTTCTTCTGGTGTGCCCGCCTCCATGACTTTGCCGTTTTGCATGACCATGACGCGGTCTGATAGCGCACGAACCACACTCAAGTCATGGCTGATAAACAGATAGCCAATATTGTGACGCTGTTGAATGTCTTTCAACAAATCAATCACGGTCAACTGTACTGAACGGTCCAATGCAGAGGTTGGTTCGTCGAGTAAGATAAACGCAGGATTCAAGATCAAGGCGCGTGCAATCGCAATTCGCTGACGCTGACCGCCTGAGAACTCGTGCGGATAACGGTTAATCGCGGAACTATCGAGACGTACTTCATAAAGGGCATCTTTTACCCGATCGAGACGCTCTTTTTTGTCGAGCTCTGGAAAGTGAGTGCGCAAGCCCTCAGCCACAATTTCACCGACCGTCATGCGGGGCGACAGTGAGCCAAATGGGTCTTGGAACACCATCTGCATATCGCGGCATAGCGCTTTATTCTCACTGTTTTTTATTTCGTGGATATCGTGACCTCGAAAACAGACTCGGCCTTCGGCAACGGGCAACAAGCGCATAATTGCGCGGCCCAGGGTCGATTTACCCGATCCAGACTCGCCCACGATACCTAAGGTCTCGCCACGGCGTAGCGATAAGCTAATGTCGCTCACCGCTTCAAAATAGCGTTTGTTGCCGCCAAAGAAGTCAGCACCAAGGAAATACTTGATGGTGACATTATCCACGGTTAGCAAGTTTTCTGAATCCTCATTGACAGCCGCTTTGCGACCACGCGGTACCGCGTCAATCAGCATTTTGGTGTAATCTTCTTGCGGATTATCGAACAAGGCTTTGGTGTCGTTGGTTTCAACCACTTCACCTTTACACATCACCACAACGCGGTCGGCTAAGTGTTTCACCACGGCCAAGTCATGCGAGATAAACATGATCGCCATGCCCATCTTTTGCTGCAGTTCGCCAATCAAGTTCAATACTTCGGCTTGTACCGTTACATCCAAGGCCGTTGTTGGCTCATCGGCGATCAGCAAGTCAGGCTCATTCACTAGGGCCATAGCAATCATGATGCGTTGCAATTGGCCGCCTGAAAACTCATGCGGGTATTTTTGCAATGCGCTAGTGGGGTTAGGAAGGTGGACTAAATTAAGGAGATCGATAATCCGCTGCTTGGCCTTGTCTGACGTGGTGCGGTGGTGACACTGAATGGCTTCGGTTAACTGCTCGCCAACGCGCATATACGGGTTCAGTGAAGTCATTGGCTCTTGGAAAATCATCGCGACACGATCACCGCGCATTTTCTGAATTTGCTTGGTCGACAAGGTCAGAACATTGGTATCGTTAAAGCTTACTTGCGATTCAGGTTTTACCACAGCGTTATTGGGCAGCAGGCCCATCACGGCACTGCTAGAGACCGATTTACCCGATCCTGATTCGCCAACGACAGCCACGGTTTCACCGGGCATGATGTCAAAGCTTACGTTTTTAACGGCATCGACCATACCGTCGTTGGTAGTAAATGACACGCTCAAGTTTTTGACACTGAGCAGTGGCTTAGAAGCAGATGAAGACATCATCACCTCACTGGTTGATTATTCGACGTCCCGAGCTTGCCGGTGCCTTCTGCACGACAATAACGTGCATGATATGGACTGCGGCGATGGCTCGATGATTTGGGTTACGCCTGCTGGATTACCGAGCAAACGTGAGTCATTCATGTGGGGTCATCATTGCTTGCGATGGCTTTGCAATGTACGCCCTGATGCGGATATCAGCCAGCTGGTGCCTTTGAACGGCTTACGCCAGTGGAAGAGGTAGGATACGAGTGTCGCGATAACCGAAAGACGCTTAAGGTTACCTCTCCTTGCGAACACAGCTTTTCAACATCATCCGGTGTTGAAACCAAGCAGCGTGAATATCCATATATCAACAACACAATAAACGATTCGGATATAAAAGCAAATCGTTATTATAAGCAAGGTTTGTGATGTGAGAGTTTGACCGCGCAGGCAAAAAGAAAAGCGCGCGACGGATTCGTTTTGGTGTCGCGCGCGTATCGATTAAGGGTTACGTCGTTTAGCTGCGGTCGAACGCTAGACGCGTGGAGTAGCGATTCTCACTGTGCTGACCGTGCTCAAACGCGACTTCGCCATTAACGAGAGTCATCTCAATGCTTGACCCAAAGGTGTGGCCGTCAAACGGTGACCACTGGCACTGATAAAAGAGATTTTCTTGGCTGACTGTCTGAGTTTGGTTCAGATCCACCAGTACTAAGTCGGCCCAGTAGCCTTCACGAACGAAACCGCGCTCTTTCACCTGATAGCGAACAGCCGGCGCATGAGCCACTTTTTGTACCACCAACGGCAAATCAAAAATCCCGCGATGATAAAATTCTAACGCCACTTGCAAGGCATGTTGCACTAAGGGTAGGCCGGCTGGGGCGTTAAAGTAGGTATTTTGCTTCTCTTCAAAGGTATGCGGCGCATGATCGGTGGCAATCACATCGATAACCCCGTCTTTCACCGCTTGAATGAGCGCTTGCTGGTGGTGCGCCTCTTTGATCGCAGGATTACATTTGATCAGTGTCCCTTTGCTGTCGTAGTCGTCGCGATTAAAAAACAGGTGATGAACGCAGGCTTCGGCAGTGATTTGCTTTTGCTGCAAGGCTTCTAGGGTTTTAGCAGGCTCAAACTGGTACAGCTCGTCTTCGGTCGTCAGATGCAATACATGCAAGCGTGTCCCGTGTTTTTTGGCTAAGTTAACCGCCAGTTGCGACGATTTTAAGCACGCTTCTTTGGAACGAATATGGGCGTGCGCATCAATGGGGACGTCGTCGCCATATTTTTCCCGATATATGCCTTCCAGTTCATTGATCATTGGCGTGTCTTCGCAATGGGTTGCGATCAGCGTTGGGCAGTCGGCAAAAATCGCGTTCAGTGTTTCAGGATCGTTGACCAACATGTTCCCGGTTGACGCGCCCATAAATACCTTCACGCCACACGCAGCGTTGGGATCAAGACGACGGATCTCATCGATATTGTCGTTAGTAGCGCCAAGATAAAAGGCGTAATTGGCATGACTGGATTGTGATGCGCGTTGATACTTTTCTTCCAGTGCCTCTAGCGTAGTGGTCGGCGGGTTAACGTTGGGCATTTCCATGTAGGTGGTGATGCCGCCGGCAACCGCGGCTTTCGATTCAGTGGCAATGGTGCCTTTTTTCGGGAAGCCAGGTTCACGAAAGTGAACTTGGTCATCAATCATTCCAGGTAATAGGTGTTTACCGGTTGCATCAATCACGCGACAATCGGCGGCCGCAGGGGCACTGATGTCGCGAGCAATCTGGCTAATGCGGCCATTTTCGATCAGTACATCGGTCTCAACAACGTGTCCTTCGTTGACGACAGAAGCGTTTTTGAAAAGCAGGGTGGTCATGGTGTGATCCTTACATGTCAATGCATCGGTGCTATGGTAACGCAATCGATTACTTGATTCAGCCCCTGTTTTTACCGGGGATTGACGGATATTTCACCGCGCATTGACCGAATTGTTGCACATTCGTACCGTTAGCATATTGCCCTTCATTGGGGGCTGCCGCATACTTGGCCGACACACAATCATAAAAGGGAATCGACCATGGCGGAAGAAACTATTTTCAGCAAAATCATTCGCAAAGAAATCCCCGCGGATGTTGTCTATCAGGATGAACTTGTTACTGCCTTCCGTGATATTAATCCGCGCGCGCCGGTTCATGTGCTTATTGTACCCAACAAATTGATCCCAACGACCAATGATGTGGAGCCAGATGATGAGCTCGCGCTCGGGCGTATGATTACCGTGGCCAAGAAAATTGCAGCGGACGAAGGGGTTGCCGAAAACGGCTATCGTTTGATCATGAACTGTAATCAACATGGTGGCCAAGAGGTCTATCATATCCACATGCATTTAGTGGGTGGGCGAGCGCTTGGGCCCATGGTGGTGGGTTAACACATTAAATATGAATGAAACCATGAAAACCGCGAACCTTGAGTGGTCACGCCGATGGACGAAAAAATGGGGCAAGTTGCGCTTGCCTCAACTAATGGTGGGCGCGCTCGTGCTGTTACTCGCAGGGTGTGCGCCTCGCTACCAGCCGGTTAACCCGTCGCCAGACACCAACCGCGCAGCACGTTTATCAGATTCGCAGGTGCATAACGGCATTGATCGCGCCATGCGTGCTGCGGTGGAAGCCTTATTGGCGAGTGAGCCTTTAAAGGTATCGCCGGTGACCTTGGTCCAACCGATCCAAAATAGCAGTGGCGATTATTTTCCTACCCCAAGGTATTCAACGCAGTTGCAAGCGGGCTTAATCGAATCCGGTCGGATAACGCCTGTTCCTGAAGCGAGAGTACAGGCGGTCCGCGCCTCGTTAGGGTTGGCAGCGAATCAGGTGCTGGTGGATCCCGCGACCATTATGCAATATGGCCGCATGCTGGGTGCGCAGTATCAACTGAGCGGTAAAATCACCGGTCAGGCCCCTTATCAGCTAAGTTTGCAGTTAATGGACTTACAGTCAGGAGTGATCGCTTGGCAGGATGTAGAACGCTTTGTCAGCCGTTGAATGGTCTCCTGCTCTGGCGCAGACCTTATCTATCGCACTGACGCGCTATTATGGTGTCCCTACCGAGGTTACCGGTGTCGAGCCGTTGGCAGCGGGCCTGACAAATCGCTGTTTACGACTCACCGACTCACAGGGGGGGCGCAGTGTTTGGCGTCCCCATGGTCGAGCGGCGAATGCTTTTGCCATTGACCGTGCGCGTGAAGCTCAGGCGCAATCTTTGGCCGCTGAGCATGGTCTGGCGCGTCAGCCGATTGTCCACAACGGCGAAGGATTATTGGTGCCTTGGGTGGATGGCGAACCGCTTTGTAATCTAAAAACCGATCAGGCATCGATCCTTATTCCACTTTTATCCCGTATTCACCAGCTGCCGACGGATCTGGAAACCGCGTCCGTCGAGGCACAATGCGCTCATTATGAAAAGCAACTGTCTGATGATGTGGTAGCGCGTTTACACCGGCTCAAACATAAGGTGCTCGCACATAGCCCGCTCCCAACGTATGAGCCATCGGTGGTGTGTCACATGGACTTGGGCGCTTACAATGTGGTGATCGAGCCAGATGGTAACCCGTGTGTGCTTGATTGGGAGTATGCCCGCGCCGGTGATCCTTATCTTGACATCGCGCTCTTTTGTCGTGCTAATGGCTGGTTACCACACACTGTGGTGCCGCGTTATTGCGCTCTGCGGCAACTAAAATCGGTGAATGTTATCCTCGCACGCGTCAACACTTGGCTGCCGTTTACCGACTATTTAGCGCTATGTTGGTATGAGGTGGGGGCGAATCTGTATGGGTTACCTGCGTACAATCAAGCAGCGGACGTGCTGTATCAACAGCTTTCAGAGTAGACCGCCCGCTACATTCGGATAAATCCCTCGTAGCTGACGCATAGGCGAATAAGGATAAGGAGACAATATGGTCAAGGATTGCAAACGGCGGTGTCGAACAGGCTGGCTTGTGGGCTGTCTGTTGGTACTTGCCGGATGTACCACGGAGCTTGCGTACAATACGTTGCCGTTTTGGATTCACTATTACCTGGACGATATTGTCGACCTGACCGCCACCCAATCGCGCCAAGTAAAAGCGGACCTCGATGCAGTTCAGCAATGGCATCGCGTGGAAGAGTTGCCTCGGTTAGCGGATCGGCTCACCTTGATCGCCGCGCAAAGTACGGAACGGCAAACATGGGACCAGTTGCGCGATCATCAAGCTGGGTTTAAAACTCGGATACAAGCCACACTCAATGCACTGATCCCGGCGACGACGCGTTTATTGCAAAGCCTGGATGATCGTCAGGCTGAGCGATTGACCCAATTTTTAAAAGACGAAATTGCTGAGGCACAAGCGCGCCGTGACCAGCAATCACCGCAAGAACGGCTAGCCGAGCAACAAGAAGAGCTTGAAGAGCGCACTGAGGGTTGGGTCGGACACACCACAGACAGCCAAGCGCCATTCTACGCTGAGATGGCGGACTACCAGCAACGCGCGATGCCGACCTTCATTACGGTACGTGAGCAGTTGCAAGCGCGGCTATTTAACCTGATTGAGACACGCCAACGCGATGACTTGGATAGTCAACTGCGTCAATGGGTGGATGACCTCGTCGCCTGGCGCGGTGGTAGTGATACGCAGACAGACATGGCGATCTATCGCTCTCGGCGCCTTGACTGGTTACTCAGGTTCGATAAAAGCTTGGATGATGATCAACGCACGCACTTGATAGAAGAACTTGAGCAATGGGCGTCGCGTTTGCAAGGCATGGCTGGATAAAAATACCCTGATCCTCGCTAGGGTGATCTTGCTCATTTTTGCGTGTAAGCAGCTATGCTATTGATAAAGGCCATTACATTCTTAGCGCAATCAGCAAGGACCGCTTATGATCATCTATCTGCATGGCTTTGATGCCACCAGTCCAGGCAACCACGAAAAAGTGCTTCAACTTCAATTTGTTGACGACGATGTTCGCACCATTAATTACAGCACCCTGCACCCCAAACATGATATGCAGCACTTACTTAAACAGGTGCAAACGCAGATCGAAGCCAGCCAGGATCCTAACCCATTGATATGTGGTGTTGGGCTAGGCGGGTATTGGTCAGAGCGAATTGGATTTTTGTGCGGGATAAAGCAGGTTCTGATCAACCCTAACTTGCACCCTCAGGAAAATATGCCGGGCAAAATCGACCGTCCTGAAGAGTACGAAGATATTGCAACTAAATGTGTCACTGATTTTCGTCAGCGCAACCAGCAGCGAGCGTTGATTATCCTATCACGTGAAGACGACGTGCTAGACAGTCAACGTAGCTATCATCTGCTTTCACCTTTCTATCCTGTGCGTTGGGATGAGGCGCAAACCCATAAATTTAAAAACCTTTCTACGCATCTACAAGCGATTGCGCACTTTAAAAAGTCTACCTGATGGTCACTTTCCCGTATCGAGCGTATAGCTACGCCATTGTTATACGCGCTTGGTGTTATTTTCCTACATTTTATCCGTAAATAAAGCACAGACAAGGGTCGAAGTGATCGCCATTTTACGGCAAAATGGACGGGCGTGCTGACCAACTACACAGCAATAAACCACACGCACTGATACAGATTATGTCGTTAGTCACTAACAAATAGAAAGTGGCGTACTTAAGACCGATTTTAGCTAGTGGCATACGTGCGGCTAGCGAGTGTTTTTTAATTAAGGTAAGGATGTAGAAGTGACCAAAATTATCGTTGTCGGCGGAGGTGCAGGCGGGCTTGAGCTCGCGACCAAGTTAGGCCGCACGTTAGGCCGCAAACGCCGTGCTGAAATCACCCTCGTCGATAAAAACAGTAGCCATTTATGGAAACCCCTGCTGCACGAGGTGGCCACGGGTTCGATGGATGAAGGCGTCGATGCATTAAGCTATCGCGCGCATGCTAAAAATCATGGGTTTGATTTCCAAATGGGCACATTATGGGATATTGATCGCGAACGTAAGGTGATCACCCTCGCGCCCATGTATGACGAGAATAACGAGCTATTAATGCCCGAGCGTGAGCTCGAATATGACACCTTAGTGATGGCGATTGGCTCGACCTCTAATGACTTTAATACCCCTGGCGTGCGTGACAATTGTATTTTCCTGGATAACCCGAAACAGGCACACCGTTTCCGCCGTGAAATGAACAATGAGTTTATGCGCCTGCACGCGAAACACGGTGACGGCAGTGTTGATATTGCCATTGTTGGTGCGGGGGCGACAGGCGTTGAATTGTCGGCTGAGCTGCATAATGCGATTAAAGAGCTGCGCAACTATGGTTTCCGTGACCTCGAGAACTCTAAGTTGAATGTGACCTTGGTTGAAGCGGGCGAGCGAATCCTACCGGCGTTACCGCCACGTATTTCTAGTGCCGCGCATCAAGAGTTATTAAAACTCGGCGTAACAGTAAAAACCAACACCTTTGTGGTAAAAGCTGATGAAGATGGCCTAGAAACCAAATCGGGTGAACGTATTCATGCTGATATTATGGTTTGGGCTGCGGGGATTAAAGCGCCTGATTTCTTGAAAGATATTGCGGGGTTAGAAACCAACCGCATTAATCAGCTTGAGGTGAAGAACACCCTACAAACGACCCATGACGACGATATTTTTGTGATTGGTGATTGCGCGGCGTGCACGCAGGAAGATGGCAGTAAAGTGCCACCGCGCGCGCAGTCTGCCCATCAAATGGCGAGCCTGTGCTTTAGCAATATTGTTGCGAAAATGAACGGGCGTGAACTTAAACCTTATGTGTTTAAAGATCATGGTTCGCTGGTTTCTTTAAGCCGCTTCTCGACGGTTGGTAGCTTGATGGGGAACCTGACCAAAGGCTCAATGATGATCGAAGGGCGCATCGCGCGTGTGGTTTATATTTCTTTGTATCGCATGCATCAAATTGCGTTGCACGGCTATGTAAAAACCGGCTTGATGATGTTAGTCGGCCGCATTAACCGTGTGTTACGTCCAAGCTTGAAGCTGCACTAAGGTGGGATAACGCGCCGAATCTAAACCGGGGCCTGTTCCCGGTTTTTTTTGAAGATGGTGCTTTTGCGATAATTGTTGCTCAATGGCGCGAAAGTCGTCACAATGGCACCGCAATCAAGATTATTGATATCACTTCTAGAGCAACCCTCCTGAACGCCGAGTTTTCCTCATACAACGATATTGATATTCATGCCCTTAAGCGACGGGTAGGGTGTCTACACGTGGCGACATTTTTTTATTTATTGAGATCAATTGATGAGTTTCTCCTCTTTAGGACTATCTGCACCACTCCTTAAAGCCGTGCAAGAGCAAGGCTATACCATCCCATCACCGATTCAGGCTAAAGCGATTCCGGCAGTAATTGAAGGCCAAGATGTGATGGCTGCCGCGCAAACCGGCACCGGTAAAACCGCTGGGTTTACGTTACCGATTTTAGAACGTTTGCAAGCCGGTAAACGTGCGCGCCCGAATCACGTTCGTACTTTGATTTTAACGCCAACGCGTGAACTCGCCGCACAAGTTCATAAAAACGTTGAACAGTACAGTCAGTACACGCCGCTGACCTCGCTGGTGGTGTATGGTGGGGTGAAGATAAACCCGCAAATGATGAAATTGCGTAAAGGGGCCGACGTCCTCGTGGCAACGCCGGGTCGTTTATTGGATCTGTATAACCAAAATGCCGTCAACTTTTCGCAACTTGAAGTGTTGGTGCTGGATGAAGCCGATCGCATGCTGGATATGGGCTTTATTCGTGATATCCGTAAGATTTTGGCCGCTTTGCCTGCGAAACGTCAGAATCTATTGTTCTCAGCCACCTTCTCGGATGAGATCCGTCAACTTGCCAAAGGCATGGTCAACAATCCGGTTGAGATTTCGGTCAGCCCTGCTAACCAAGCGGCGACCAGTGTCGAACAGTGCATTTATCCTGTTGATAAAAAGCAAAAAGCGCCGATGCTCTTATCGTTAATTGCCGATAACAACTGGCAACAAGTGTTGGTCTTTAGTAAAACCAAGCACGGTGCCAATCGTCTGTCGCGTTATTTAGATGAGTATGGCGTCAGTGCTGCCGCGATTCACGGTAATAAAAGCCAAGGCGCACGTACCAAAGCACTGGAGCAATTCAAAACCGGTGATGTACGTGTGCTTGTCGCGACCGATATTGCCGCGCGTGGCATCGATATTGCGCAATTACCACAAGTGGTTAACTTTGATTTGCCCCATGTCGCTGAAGATTATGTTCACCGTATTGGACGGACCGGACGGGCCGGCGCTGTGGGTCATGCGATTTCGCTCGTCTGTGCCGACGAAGCTAAAGATCTCTTTGCGATTGAGCGTCTAACCAAGCAAGTGTTACCGCGCCTTAGCCTTGAGGGTTTCCCAGTGGCGAATCCACTGCCGGAGTCGCGGTTAGATACGCGACCACTGAAGCCGAAAAAACCGAAGAAGCCAAAGCAGTATCAAGATGGCCAACGTTCGGGCGAAAAAGCACGAGGGCATAAACCGATGAGTAAAAATCGTCGCCATACGGGCAAGCCGGGTGCGAAACCGTCATCCTCATAGTCTGACTGGGGCTGTGAGCGTGAAACTAAAAAAGCCGGCTTGATGTGCCGGCTTTTTAATGCGATTTTTTCGATGAGCGGCTTTCAATGAACGGCTTTCAATGAGCGACTGTCGATTAACCGTTATTGACTTTGCGGACCTGAATAATCAATCCCATCATTGGATTATCGAGATAATGTGTTTCACCACTGCGCATACGGCGTTTGTGGGTAAATGCATAAGGCTGCAAGTAGCGTTCAACATGGTATTGTTTTTCTACTTTCTGTAGCCCTGCCACTTGCACATCGTTATTTTGATTCGCGGCAGCATCGGCGCGTTGCAGTGGCATATCAATGATGTCTTCAACTAAAGCGCGACGTTCAGTCGGCTCGCGTAACACCATATCGGCCTCGACATATAAGTAATGCTGAACATAGACACGTAGTGTGCCGTCAAGTTCATACAATTCCTGCGGTGTCGCGGGCTCGGAGACGCTTTGCTCGTCCCAGTCTTTGCGGCTTAAGCCATCGGTAGGGTCGTCAGCGGTCTTCGGCTCAGGTGTAGCTTTGATCGGCGTGCCGTCGGGATTAAAACTTGCGCGATAGTCTTTTCCTGCCATCACTCGCAGTAAAGGCAGTGCCGCTCGACCACTGTCATCTTGGCGCCATGCCACATGAACCATGGGCGTAAAGCCTGCATGGTTTTTTAATTTGTTGTAGGCATCGTTAAGTTGCCATTGGTTAGGTGACAATGGCGTTAACCCGGCGTCTTGTAACGCGCGTTGATTGGTGACTGGCACGCCGCGGCTCACACTGCTCTCGCTGTCTTGCGATGGCCAGTTTTCTTCTACGCTTGCAGGATCTTGGTTGCGCTTAAAAACAATTAATTCGACATCATAAAGCCGTTTAGCCCAGACGGGCTGGCTTAATGACAACAGTAATAACACCACAAGTCCTTTTAGGCCTGCGGCTGAGCGCCAATCTTTCGCGGGACGTTGATGATTTCTCACTGGTTACTCCATTGGTAATGAAAGGCGACGTTGTCAGCCGCCTTTCATTGGGTTTGTTGACGCACTAGGCGACTAACTGATGGCTCGCAAATTGAGTCAACAGCTCATCAATAAAGTTCATCCGCTCGCGTCGGTCGGTGAGCGTTTCGACAAACTTGATCTTAGTTGGCCCGTCAAACTTAAACTTATCTGGGCGCGATTGTAACAGTCCCACTAAAAATCCGGGATCAATTTGCGCGTTTTCATGAAACTCCACTAAGCCACCCCGCTCACTGGCCTCGATCTTCTTCACGCCTAGGCTTGCGGCACGTATTTTCAGTTGCTGAATGTGGAGGAGGTTCTTCGCCGCATCAGGCAGTAATCCAAAGCGGTCAATCAGCTCGACTTGCAGCTCGTTCATGTCGTCGTTGGACTTGGCGCTGGCAATGCGTTTATACATCGATAGGCGCATATTAATGTCCGGAATATAGTCATCCGGTAATAGGGCAGGTAGCCGCAATTCAATGTCGGTCTGTTCATTGAGCAGTGCATCTAGGCTTGGCTCTTTGCCCTCTTTTAAGGCTTCAACCGCTTGCTCTAACATATCCATGTAGAGGGTAAAGCCAATCGATTGAATTTGGCCGCTCTGCTCATCGCCCAATAACTCGCCCGCCCCACGAATTTCCAAATCTTGCGTCGCGAGAGTAAAACCGGCCCCTAAATCTTCCAGCGCGGCAATGGCGTCGAGTCGTTTGACCGCATCTTTGGTCATGCGTTTTGGATGTGGCGTGAGCAGATACGCATAGGCTTGGTGGTGTGAGCGTCCAACACGGCCACGCAACTGATGAAGCTGCGCCAAGCCAAAGTGATCGGCGCGATCAATAATAATGGTGTTGGCTGAGGGAATATCGATGCCGGTTTCGATGATGGTGGTACACACTAATACATTGTACTTTTGGTGATAGAAATCACTCATGATTTTTTCTAGCTCACGCTCGCGCATTTGCCCATGCGCCACGGTCACGCGAGCTTCAGGGATCATGTCACTGATTTCATTCGCAGTTTTTTCTATTGTCTCGATATCGTTGTGCAAAAAGTACACTTGCCCCCCGCGCATGATTTCGCGTAAGAGCGATTCTTTGATCAAGTTGTCTTCGCGCTCGCGGACAAAAGTCTTCACCGCTAAGCGTCGTGAGGGCGGGGTCGCAATAATCGACAGATCACGCATGCCACTCATGGCCATATTGAGTGTCCGGGGAATCGGTGTGGCGGTGAGCGTGAGAATATCAACATTGGCACGCATGGCTTTGATTTTCTCTTTTTGACGTACCCCAAAGCGGTGTTCTTCGTCGACAATCAGTAAGCCTAAATCCCGTACTTTGACATCGGATTGCAGTAACTTATGGGTGCCGATCAGTATGTCGACTTTGCCGGCTTCGCAATCGGCCATGATCGCTTTTTGCTCTTTGGCAGATTTAAAACGTGAGAGCACTTCAACCCGCACTGGCAGGTTAGCGAATCGATCGCGGAAGTTTTCAAAGTGTTGTTGCGCGAGCAAGGTGGTTGGCACTAATACAGCAACTTGCTTACTGTTGTTTACGGCGAGGAACGTCGCCCGCATTGCCACTTCCGTTTTGCCGAAGCCAACATCGCCGCAGACCAGGCGATCCATGGCGATTGGGCGGCACATGTCGGATAACACCGCATTAATCGCTTGGGACTGATCTGCGGTTTCTTCAAACGGGAAGGTGGCCCGAAATGTTTGATAGGCCTCTTTGTCGTGAGTAAAGGTAAAGCCTGGCTTAGTTTCGCGTTTGGCATAGACATCCAAAAGCTCTGCGGCGACATCACGGACTTTTTCGGCCGCACGGCGACGGGCTTTTTCCCACGCTTCGCCGCCTAATTTATGGATAGGTGCGGTGTCTTCCGCTCCACCAGAGTAACGGCTAATTAAATGCAATGCGCCAACAGGCACATACAGTTTGGCTCCTTGCTGGTATTCGAGCGTCATGTATTCGGTTTTTAAGCCGCCGGCTTCTAAGGTCTGCAAACCTTGATAGCGGCCAATACCGTGTTCAAGGTGAACCACTGCTTGTCCCGGTTTGAGCTCTGCCAAGCTGCGGATCACCGCATCATTACTGACGGTTTGTTTGCGTTTTTCGCGTCGGCGTTGTTGCACGGCGCGCTCGCCGAACATGTCACTTTCGCAGATTAGGGCAAATTGGCGCGGGTTATCAATAAAGCCTTGGTCTACCGGACCGATGATTAAACCAAAACGACCGGGTTGTGATAGGGCTTCGGATAAGCCATCTGCGACCATAGGGCGGATTTTCGCTTGGCCAAGTAAATCCAACAATGCTTCGCGTCGACCTTCCGATTCGACCGAGAAAATCACCTTACCGCTATACGCTTCGCTAAATTGACGCAATGCGGCCAACGGCTCTTTCGCTTGGTGGTTAACGGTCAGTGACGGCAGTGGCGAGATATCTAGATTCTCGCGTCCGGCTTTTTTTGTGACGCTGTCACTTTCAAGCTTAAGCCGAGGGTACTGTTTGAGTGTCGCAAACAGGGTGTCTTTGCTCAGCCATAGTGCATCGGGAGGAAGCAGTGGACGCAGCGGATCAACACGGCGTTGATCATAGCGGTTGGCGACATCTGCTTCAAAGTGGCTGATCGCCGCATCGATATCGCCGACCGATAAGATAAGTGTGTTGTCAGGCAAATAATCGAACAAGGTTTCGGTTTGCTCGAAAAATAGCGGCAGCCAATATTCAATCCCCGCTGGCCAGGTTTTTTTGCTGACTTGCTGATAAATCGACTCAGGCTCTCGGCGCGCTTCAAAGTGTTCACGAAAACGGCCGCGAAAGTATTCTACGGCGGCATCATCGGTAGGAAACTCATGAGCCGGCAGTAATTGGATCTGAGTCAGTTCGCCGGTTGAGCGCTGGTTTTCCGGATCAAATTGACGAATGGTATCGACTTCATCATCAAAAAAGTCAATGCGATAGGGTTCGTCACTGCCCATTGGGAATAAATCAAGAATGGAGCCGCGGCTGGCGAATTCACCATGTTCCATCACCTGGTCAACATGGCGGTAGCCGGCATCGGTGAGTTGATCCCGCAGCTTTTCAAGCGAAAGAATATCGCCTTTTTTCACCATCAACGCATATTGGTGCAAAAACTGTCTTGGTGTGACGCGTTGCAATGCCGTACTGGCCGGTGCGATTAATACGCCCGTTTTCTGGTGCGGCAGTTGATACAAGCAAGATAGGCGTGCCGAGATAATGTCTTGGTGGGGCGAAAAACTGTCGTACGGCAGCGTTTCCCAATCCGGAAAAATATCGCACTCACCTTGGGTGAACTGGCGAATGGTCGGCTGTAATCGCACCGCGGTTTGGTTATCCGGGACCAATAGAAAAACCGGGCCCGCATGCTGTTGGGTTAAGGTTGCAATCGCTAGCGGAAGCGCGGCCCCTGCTAGGTTACCAAGGTGTTTAACGTCGCCGGGGCCCGTGGGCAGAGTGAAAGCGTAGAGCGGTTGTTGGGTCATGAGTTTAACTGCTTGATTGTTTTCGGTCGCGTGCGCGTTTTTTTAAGAGTTTTTGCTGATGATACAACGCGGCACGAATGAGAGTGTCTTGGTCTTCTTCCAATAACCGTGTGTACTGGATTTGGATCAAATAGTGAGGCTGATTGCCATCGTCTTCTTGATGATGCTCGCAATCGTCTTCTTGATGATGCTCGCAATCGGTCACCACGCCGTAGCAATAAATGGCTGTGGGTGGATGATCAAGGAACAGCTTGACGCGCGCATGTATCCCAAGTGCTAACGGCGATGGACTCAGGTACGAAAAACGACTCGCCCCAAAGGTATGGGTGATAAAGCGGTGAGAAGGCTGATCTTCATGGCTGAGCATGTAGCCCATCATCAGTGTGAGCTTTTCGTTTTGAGTCTGCAAAATGCGGAACAATGCTGACGCGTCATTAGGGTCAATCGACTGTAAATCCTTTTCCACGTCAGCATCAAGCTGGCCGCATTGGCTCGCCAAGCGAAATGGCGCGGGGATCTCCGCGATGAAGCCATCCGCGTCCGGTTGCGGTTGATTGTCGGCGAGAGGCTCCACATTTATCCGCATGGCCGCTCGCACAGAGAAGTATTCGTCTTGGCTCATCACTGTGCCTTTACATTGCTGTTGTATTCATGATTATCACGCACCCTTACCGAGAGGTAAAGGTTAGCGATACTTTCTYGCCCTAAAGGCATGGATTTGTATCATCCAGAGGGGGTTAAATGCGGCGGATAACTTGGCGAGCCTGGCTTGGACAGGTATGCTTGCAGCGAATCAAAACAATAAGCTAGGTGTGCTATGTATCAACCTTTGTCGGTGTTTATTGGTCTGCGCTATTTGCGTGGCCGTTCAGCCGACCGCTTTGGGCGTTTTGTCTCGTCGATGTCTACCGCGGGGATCGCGATCGGTGTATTGGCGTTGATTACGGTGTCATCGGTGATGAATGGATTTGAAGCCCAACTCAAAGGCCGCATTTTAGGGGTGTTGCCCCATGCGATTATCGCCAATGGCCAGTTAGGATCGACACCATCGACCATAGAGCAGTGGCCGCATGTGGTCGATACCGCGCCGATAAAAACCACCGATGCGGTGATTCAAAGCCGTAATGGCCTCAGTGCCGGTTTACTTGAAGGGATTGATCCGAAGGCGACAGAGCCGCTGGCGTCCCACCTTTTGCAAGGTGAGATGTCGGCACTGCGTCCGGGACGCTATCAAGTGATGATAGGGCGCGCGATGGCATCTGAGTTGCAATTACGGGTCGGAGATTCGGTCCGAGTCATGGTCACCAGTGCTAGTCGTTTTACGCCCATCGGTCGGATCCCAGCGCAACGTTTATTTACCGTGGGTGGGATTTTTCATACTGGCACGGATGTCGATAATCAGTTGATGCTGGCCAACATTGAAGATGTCGCAAAACTGAGTGGTATTTCCCCAAACCAAGCGAACGACTTACGGTTATTTTTAGATGATCCATTTGCGATTACCCAGCTTAAACCCAAGGTCGATCCTGCCACCTGGACCGATTGGCGACGTTGGCGTGGTGAGCTCTTTCAAGCGGTGAAAATGGAAAAAAACATGATGAGTTTGATGCTGAGTCTGATCATTGTGGTGGCGGCATTTAACATCATTTCCGCGCTGATTATGGTGGTGATGGAAAAACAATCCGAGGTCGCGATTTTAAAAACACTGGGCATGAAAGATAGAGACATTGTGGCTGTCTTTATCGCGCAAGGCAGTTTAAGTGGTCTGGTTGGTGCTGCCATTGGGGGCGTGCTTGGTGTATTGATTGCATCATACATCAACGAAATCATGGCGATATTCGGCGTGAGTCTATTGGGTAACGGCTTAGCGTTGCCTGTGGTTGTTAATCCGTTTCAAGTTGCCATGATACTCGGCTTAGCCGTTGTGCTAAGCGTGTTGGCAACCTTATTCCCTGCATTTAAAGCAGCATCTGTTCACCCTGCTGAGGCACTGCGTTATGAGTAAATCTTTGTTGTCCTGCCACCGTGTCAGTAAAACCTATCAAGAAGGTGGGCAATCAACCTGTGTGTTAAACCAGGTGTCAATGACAATAGCCCCGGGCGAGCTGGTGGCGATTGTGGGGTCATCCGGCTCGGGGAAAAGTACGCTATTGCACACGCTTGGCACGCTTGATGCGCCGAGCGAGGGCGATGTTTGGATTGAGGATGCATTGGTGAGTGCGATGTCGGCGGCACAACAGGCGACACTGCGCAATCAAACCTTAGGATTTGTTTATCAGTTTCATCATTTGTTGGCCGACTTCACCGCGCTCGAAAACGTGATGATGCCTTTGCTGATCAACAAAGTCAGTCACAAAGCGGCAGCCAAACAAGCCACTGCGATTTTGAACGCGGTTGGGGTTGGGCATCGACTCAAGCATCGCCCCTCGGAGTTATCGGGGGGTGAGCGCCAACGCGTGGCGATTGCACGCGCCTTAGTCAATGAGCCGAAGTTGGTATTGGCCGACGAACCGACAGGCAATTTGGATCACGCCACGGCGTTAGAGATCTACGATTTGATGCGACAACTGAATGCGAAACATGGCACGGCGTTTTTAGTGGTCACTCATGATAGTGAGTTGGCAGCAAAACTGGATCGCCAAGTGATGATGCAAGATGGCCACTTGGTTGTGCAGGAGGCATCATGAAACCGTTATCGTTGGCGATAGGCCGGCGCTTTAGTCGTGCTCGGCAGCGAAATCGCTTGGTCTCCTTTATTTCTCTTTCCTCGGTCATTGGTATCGCGGTGGGCGTCATGGTGATCATTGTGGGTTTATCGGCCATGAACGGGTTTGAGCGAGAGTTGAATCAACGCGTGCTGTCGGTGGTGCCTCATGGGCAGGTGTTTGGTGTCAATGGTCCGATTGAAAACTGGCAACAGGTGCAAGCGCAAAGTGAACGGCACCCACAGGTGCAAGCGGCGGCGCCTTATGTCGAGCTTACGGCATTGATGGAACATGGCACTCGCTTACAGCCCGCACAAATTCGCGCGGTGGATCCCACCTCAGAGCGCACGGTTAGCCGGATTGGTGATTATATCGATGGTGGATGGGAAAGTTTGCCAGCGGGGCAGTCTCGCCTTGTCTTAGGGCAAGGCATTGCTTCTCAGCTCGGTGTTAGCAAGGGTGACTGGATCACGGTCATGGTGCCGGCGACAGACAGTAGCCTTAACCTACGGGCACCGAAACGGGTGCGAATGCAGGTTGCTGGCCTGTTGCAGTTAGGCGGACAAATCGACCATTCGCTGGCATTAATGCGTCTCCAAGATGCCCAAGCTCTGATGGGAATGGATGAGGCGGTGACCGGCGTCTCGCTTAAGGTTTCGCCGGTACTCGACGCGCGAAAAATCGTACAAGAAGTAGGGCAAACCTTATCTACTTATGTGTACTTAAAAGATTGGACGGGCGATTTCGGATATTTATATCGCGATATCCAGTTGGTCAGAGCCATTATGTATTTGGTGATGGTGCTGGTGATTGGCGTGGCGTGTTTCAATGTGGTGTCAACCTTGATGATGTCGGTAAAAGATAGAGCCGCGGACATTGCAATTTTACGCACAATGGGCGCGAATGATCGCCTGATTCGACGCATATTTATCTGGTACGGATTGTTCTCTGGGGCGTTAGGCAGCGCAATTGGCAGTGTGTTGGGCGTGGCGATTGCCAGTCATCTCACCGCGATCTTGTCTCAGATTGAGGCTTGGGTCGGGCATCGCTTTTTGTCAGGTGATGTGTATTTTGTCAATTTTCTCCCCAGTGAGTTACATGCCACTGACGTGGTACTTGTCAGTATCACGGCGATACTTCTGAGCTTACTGGCGGCTTGGTACCCAGCACGTCGTGCTTGCCAGCTTCAACCCGCTGCAGTGCTCAGTGCCAAATAGCGTGAATACCAGATAGCTTTAATACAAAATAGCCTGCATAAAAGACAGCGACAAAAAGAGCCCGTTACGACGGGCTCTTTTTGATCTGTCTCGCTCAAGGGTGTTAACGATTGTATAACGACCAACAGCTATTCCATCTCACTCGCACCTTATCGGACTCACTCTTGCGCAAGATGCACCGAGCGCTACGCTACGTGCTCACTAAGATGACGGTTTGGTCGGCTTTGGGAGTACTTGTTTGATTTTCTTAGGCAAGCGAAGTTTGCGCTTTTGCCAGCTTCTCACCACCGAGTAGCGCCATATACCGCGCACACTGAAATAACCAATCACCGCGAAGACGAGCCCGCTAGTGATACACCCTAATAAAAAAGGTGGGCCAATATGGCTCATTTGCTCGGCAAGGTAATGCCATGAAAGCTCAAAGTGAAAGGGGATAGGTGCCGTATTCAGCATCCAGGTCCCGAGTTTGTAAGCGAGATAAAACATCACCGGCATGGTGATTGGATTGCTTACCCACACCAAAGCCACGGCTAGTGGCAGATTCACGCCGAACATAATGGCCAGCCCTGCGGCCATGATCATTTGGCTAGGAAGCGGGACAAATGCCATAAACAGCCCCACCGCAAAGGCCCCTGATGCCGAGCGCCGGTTAAGGCACCACAGATTGGGATCCTGCAACAGGCTACCAAATACGCGTAGCGCCTTATTGTCGCGCAACGCCTCCCGCTTTGGCATATAGCGTTGAAAAAACTTCTTGGGCATACCTGTTTACATTACCTGGAAATTACGCGATGAAGCTAACCTTTACGATAACCGCGGCACTGACTTTGCTATCACTACCATGGTGGCCGGTATTACCGCCGTTTTGGGTCTGCTCCATTACCTGTATTGTCTTTATTTTCGGGGTGAAAACACGTTGGTGGTGGCTTGCAGGGAGCGCGCTGGGGCTCACTTGGGCTGTATTATCCGCAAACCTGTATCAAGCCAACGTGATCCACATCATTTCAAACCAAAAGGATACTACAATCACCGGCACTGTGGGCACCCTTTTTAGCGATAAAGCCGGCGCGCAAGCGATTATTTTTGATGTCGATAAAATTAATCAATGGAGATTGGCGCCTTTTCGTTCAGCGCGTGTACGTGTGTACTGGCAATCGGCGCCTTTTCCTAAGCAGGGCGAGCGTTGGCAACTGACTGTACGGCTTAAGCCACCGTATGGCCGACTCAATGAAACCGGCTTTGATGCGGAAAAATATTATGTGGCTCGGCGAATACACGCCAAAGCCAGTTTAAAACAGGCTACACAATTAACCGATACCATTACTTGGCGTCAGCAGCTGCTTGATACCTTAACGCCGACTTTATCACCACTTCGGTTTGGCCCTCACCTTTTAGCATTGAGTTTGGGCGAGCGATCGTGGCTGACTGCCGCCCATTGGGACACATTGACACAAAGTGGTTTGGCCCACTTGATGGCGATTTCAGGGTTACACATTGGCTTGGCTTATGGCATGGGGTGGCAACTTGGCCGTTGGGCGCGTGTTTGGCTGCCAGAGCAGCGTTTATTTACATGGTTGCCGCTCTATGTGGCACTCGGTGTCGCGATAGTCTATGCCGCACTAGCGGGATTTGCACTGCCAACCCAACGGGCATTGATTGCGCTGTTATTGGTGTCGGTGGCAAAGCGTCTTGGTGCCAGCGTCTCACCGCTTAATCTTTTGCAACTCACCGTGTTATTGGTACTTGCGCGTGATCCGTTAGCCGGCTTCTCGGTCAGCTTTTGGTTATCATTTTCGGCGGTCGGTGCCTTATGTCTTGCGCATTATGGCTTTTCGCGCTCATCCGGTTGGGGACAAGCGCCCCGGCGCTGGCACTGGCTGCGGCCGTTGAAGCAGCTGTTGGTCGTCCAACTGGTACTGTTGATTGGTATGTTACCGCTGCAACTCAGTTTTTTTTCTGGAGTGAGTGCGGCGGCAACGCCTATTAATCTGGTTGCGGTCCCGTGGGTGGGAATGATAACGGTACCGTTAGTTTTTATGGCCCTTTTTTTGTCAACGACTGGATTAGGGGGCGTGTTATGTTGGCAGTGGGCCAATATCAGTCTGATCCCGGTGATGGCACTGGCTGAAAATGCCTCAGCGAGTTGGTTGACTGTACCGGTGGCATCAATCGGATGGGCGTTTACTGTGATAGCGTTAGCGATAGGGTTGTATGGTTGGCGGTGCCATCGATGCAGCGGCTTGGTCATTGTGTTTATCGTCGCGTTAATCACCTGGCGCGCGCCGAAAGCGGTGAACTGGCAAGTGGATGTGTTGGATGTTGGCCATGGTCTTGCGGTGTTGGTGAGTAAAAATGGAAAGGCCATCCTTTATGATACTGGCAATCGTTGGCAAGTGGGCGGCATTGCACAGGCGGTCATCGCGCCTATTTTAGAAAGTCGACACATTGCGCGCCTGGACGGTCTTATTCTCAGCCATGGCGACAGTGATCACGATGGCGGTGCCGATTTTATCGTCGCTCAATATTCACCGCGTTGGCGCCGTGCCAGTGAGGTACGCTCTGGCTATCAAACGTGTGTGGCAGGGCAGCGCTGGCAGTGGCAAGGATTAGACTTCGCCGCCTTATGGCCGCCAGAAGCAACGGCACCTGCAGACAATAATGACTCTTGCGTCATACGCATCTCTGACGGGGAATACAGCGTGTTACTGACCGGAGACATTGAGAGAAAGGGAGAAGCAAATTTGCTTGCATCCTTGGGCGATCAAACGCAGCTGGACAGCGATATTATGCTGGTGCCGCACCATGGCAGTCGTTCTTCTTCTTCGCCTTCTTTTATTGGTGCGGTGAATCCTTCTTGGGCGGTGGCATCGACGGGGTTACTCAATCCTTGGCGGTTGCCCGCGCAACAAGTACGGGCCGCCTATGAGCACGCCGATGTGACGTGGTTAGATACCGCAGCCAATGGTCAGGTTCGTTGGCAGCGTGTCGACACGGGTTGGCAGTTAACGCGTTGGCGCCAAGATCGTCGTGCGGCTTGGTATCGTCAGATGTTTAAACGTCGGCCAGTAAATTTGGACGCAGACCGGTAAAAGAGTAGAATGCCGGTCTGTTTTACCCATCAAAACGATTTTAATGAGCGAATATCAAGATAAAACGACCTGGCAGACGTTTAAGCAACTCTGGCCCTATATTGCTAATTACAAACTAGGGTTAATCGTTGCCATTGTCGCCTTGGTAATGAACGCCGCCAGTGACACCCTGATGCTTTCCATGCTCGGCCCACTGCTTGATCAAGGCTTTTCTTACGATGACGTTGAGGGCGATTTCCTTAAATGGATGCCAC
This sequence comes from Salinivibrio sp. MA440, assembly GCF_001996265.1. Taxonomy (NCBI): domain Bacteria; kingdom Pseudomonadati; phylum Pseudomonadota; class Gammaproteobacteria; order Vibrionales; family Vibrionaceae; genus Salinivibrio; species Salinivibrio sp. MA440. The sequence continues at coordinate 18,149 of NZ_MUFI01000023.1, read as the reverse complement.
TTTACCTCGTGATATTAATGTTGGTGCGTGGCTTATCAAGCTTTGTCTCTGCTTATTGCTTATCTTGGGTGTCGGGTAATGTGGTAATGACCATGCGCCGTCGCATGTTTAATCATTTTATGAAAATGCCCGTGAGCTTTTTTGACCAAGAGTCGTCAGGGGCGCTGTTGTCGCGTATTACCTATGACTCCGAACAAGTGGCGTCCGCAACCAGTAGCGCATTAGTGAGCTTGGTGAGAGAGGGTGCATCGATTCTCGGCTTGATGATCTTAATGTTTTGGTCAAGCTGGCAGTTATCGGCCATTCTCTTGGTTATTGCGCCGGTTGTCGCGATTTCCATTCAAGTGGTCTCTAAGCGCTTCCGCCGTATTTCGTCGAATATGCAAGATGCAATGGGCTCGGTCACCAGCTCCGCGGAGCAAATGCTCAAAGGCCATAAAGTGGTCTTAAGCTATGGTGGCCAAGACGTCGAGAAAAAACGGTTTGAAAAAGTCAGTAACCGCATGCGTCAGCAAACCATGAAGCTGGTTTCGGCCCAGGCGATTGCCAACCCTGTGATTCAGCTTATCGCGTCAATGGCGCTGGTGGTGGTGTTGATTTTGGCCAACACCGAGGCGATTCGCTCTGAGCTGACCGCAGGGACCTTTGCGGTAGTGTTTGGTGCCATGTTTGGTCTGATGCGGCCACTGAAGTCGTTAACCAATGTGACGTCGCAATTTCAGCGCGGGATGGCAGCGTGTCATAGCTTGTTTAAATTAATGGAGCTTGAGACCGAGAAAGATACTGGCACCCATAAGGCCGAGCAGATTAACGGCGACATTAAAGTTGAAGACGTGGTCTTTACCTATCCATCACGAGAAGCGCCGGCACTGAATCATGTGAGTTTTGAGGTGCCCGCGGGGAAAACGCTGGCACTGGTGGGGCGGTCAGGCTCAGGAAAAAGTACCATTGCCAACCTTTTGACTCGTTTTTACGAGATAGACAGTGGCTCAATTACCTTAGATGGGATGCCGATTGAGCAATATACGTTGAGTAATCTGCGTCAACAGGTTGCGGTGGTGTCGCAGAATGTCCACCTGTTCAACGATACGGTGGCTAACAATATAGCCTATGCTGCGGCCGATCAATATAGCCGTGAGCAAATTGAGCATGCCGCTAAGTTGGCCTACGCAGACGACTTTATTCGCGGTATGGATGAGGGCTACGACACCATGATTGGTGAAAATGGCGTGAGCTTGTCGGGTGGGCAGCGTCAGCGTATCGCCATTGCCCGCGCGCTGTTACGTAATGCGCCTGTTTTAATCCTGGATGAAGCAACCTCGGCCCTGGATACAGAGTCAGAGCGCGCGATTCAAGCTGCTTTGGATGAGCTGCAAAAAGATCGCACTGTACTGGTGATTGCTCACCGTTTATCTACCATTGAAGATGCCGATCAAATTTTGGTGGTGGATGAAGGTGAGATTGTTGAGCGAGGTAGCCATCAAGCATTGCTCGCACACAACGGTGCCTACGCCCAACTCCATCGTATTCAGTTTGGTGACTAGGTATGTTGGATCAACTTTGGTTTGGCCATCAAGGATCCCTTTGGACGGCGCTATTACGGCCGTTTAGTGCTTTATTTGGTTTGGTTGCTCGTCATCGGCGCCGCCAATATTTGCGCGGAAGAGCGCCTTGTTATCGTGCGCCCGTTCCTGTGGTGGTTGTCGGTAATATCATGGTGGGGGGGAACGGTAAAACGCCCTTCGTGATCTGGCTAGTGGAGCAACTGAAAGCGCAAGGCTATCGTCCAGGTGTGGTCTCCCGTGGATATGGCGGAAAATCAGACCAATACCCGTTACTGTTGACGCAAACGACATCGCCGAGAGCCGCCGGTGATGAGCCGGTGTTAATCGCTCGCCGCACCCAAGTGCCAGTGTGCGTTGACCCTGACCGCAGTGAAGCAGTGAAGCGCTTATTGCAAGAGGGCGTCGATATCGTGGTGACGGACGATGGCATGCAGCATTACCGTTTAGACCGTGATCTTGAAATCGTGATCATTGATGGTCAGCGCCGCTTTGGTAATGGTCATTACTTACCCCTTGGACCCTTACGTGAATCGGTCGATCGCCTCGACAGTGTCGACATGCTGATTAATAACGGCGGCACCACCCAAGGGCAAGAGTGGCCTATGCATTTGGTGGCCGGGCAAGCCACGAACCTTCGAACCGGTCAGGCTTGCCCTGCATCTATGTTACCGGGTGTGGTTGCCGTGGCAGGGATTGGTCATCCGCCGCGCTTTTTTGCCACGTTGCAACAAATGGGCGTGACGCCTCTGTACAGCCAAGGGATCAATGATCACCAAACCCTCAGCGCTGAGGAACTGGACAGGCTGGCAAAGAAGGGGCAACATTTACTCATGACCGAAAAAGACGCGGTAAAATACCAAGGCATCGCACAAGATAACTGGTGGTATTTGCCGGTAGAAGCGAGTTTGCCGGAGGCTGCGGCCCAGGCTTTACTCGCCAAGATCGAACGTTTGACCAAAAACGCGAACAAATAAAAAAGGAACGCTATGGATCACCGCCTGCTTGAAATCGTGGCCTGCCCATCATGCCAGGGCAAATTGTTTTATAACCGAGATAATAACGAGCTGATTTGTAAATTCGATCGGGTTGCTTATCCTATTGTCGATGGAATTCCGGTACTGCTAGCGTCGGAAGCGCGCGATTTATCCTTGGAAGAGGTGCAAGGATGAGTCCGTTTTATGTGGTGATCCCAGCACGGTTTGGTTCAAGCCGTCTGCCAGGAAAGCCATTGGCTGAGATCGCTGGCAAACCGATGATCCAACATGTGTATGAGCGCGCGCAAGCCGCAGGGGCCAGTAAGGTCATTGTTGCAACAGACGACAAACGCATTGAGACTGCGGTACGTGACTTTGGCGGCGACGTATGCCTAACACGTGCTGACCATGAGTCAGGGACTGAACGCTTGGCGGAAGTGGTGGCACAATACGGTTTTGCTGATGATGACATCATTGTCAACGTGCAAGGCGATGAGCCTTTAATTCCGTCTGCAGTGATTGGGCAAGTGGCGGCGAATTTGAATCAGTACCCGCAAGCCCCGATGGCGACCTTAGCCGTTGCGATTGATGACAGTGAGCAAGTATTCAACCCGAACGTGGTCAAGGTCGTCACGGATCAGCAAGGGTTTGCGTTGTATTTCAGTCGCGCCACGATTCCCTGGGATCGTACTCATTTCGAGGCTGAATCTCCCGATATTCCAGACGCTTTACTCCGTCATGTTGGCATTTATGGCTACCGTGCGGGGTTTATTAGTCGCTATATTCATTGGACGCCAAGTCCGTTGGAAAAGATTGAGTCGCTTGAGCAGCTCAGAGTGCTTTGGCATGGTGAAAAAATTCATGTTGCGGTTGCCGCCGAAACGCCACCGCATGGGGTCGATACCCAGGCTGATCTTGAGGCGGTACGTGCGCATATCGCCGCCAATGGTGCAAGCGAGTGACGTTAACAGCCATCAGGTCGTAATCTCCTCGCTTGTCATGGCAATAAACGATAAAAAAGCCGCGAATGTTATCGCGGCTTTTTTCTTTTTTACCCGTTACCTTTTCTTGTTATCCGTTGTCTCTTCGCTGTTACTTGGATGCCGGCTGTGCGATCAAATCACGAAGGCGTTGCCAGGCTTGACCGAGCCGCTCGTGCCAATAGCGCTCAAATTGCTCCAAGTATTGGGCGCGAGGGCTGTATTTAATCCATGGCTGTTTGATCTCTTTTTGCGCCATGAAGTTGGTCGGTGCAGGGATGGGATTAAGGCCTGCGCTTTGAAACTCATACACCGCGCGCTCCATATGTGCGGCTGATGTAACTAACACCAGATTACGGCTCCCCACCACAGACGCTGCTTGATACGCCTCCTCCCAGGTATCTTTGGCTGTTTCCAGTAACAAGATACTGTTTTTGTTGACCCCCAGCGCCATCGCGACACGTGCCAACATGCGGGCGTGGCTCACCTCATAGCCGTGGTCATAGCCCGATAATATTAGTTTGGATGTCGGATACATCCGGTGAATTCGGATCCCTTCGGTCAGACGCATGAGCGCTGCACGCGAGAGTTCAGACGTTGGTGGTAATGCGTCATCTACCACATGACTGTTTCCAAGTACCATTACAAAGTCCACCGGTTTCTCTGTCGGGAGAAAAGCGGTGTATTGACGCTCAAGAGGGCGAAGTAACCCAGAGGCGACCGGTTGAAACGCAGTGAGAAAAATCCCAGCAAACGCGATGAAAATAACAAAAGATGCCAGCCTTTTACGCTGAGAGAACCAAAGCAGGCATAGCCCGAAAAGACCCAAGAGCAACAGCGCGGGCAAGGGCATTATCAAGGTTGAGATAAGTTTTTTTAATTCAAACATGCAATGTCGCCCGAAATATAGTCAAACGAGGCACAAATAATGCCATAAACCTTTATTAACGTAAGGCTTGTGACAGAATAAGCCTTCATACCACTCAATGATAACGAATGCCATTGTGACTGAGGATAAAAATTTCGACGACATCGCCCACAAATTTGTTAAAAACATTTATGGATCGGGCAAAGGCGAAATCCGTCAAGCGGTAATTTGGCACGACATCGAGCAGATGTTGCAGTGCTTTCCGCCGGATCAACCACTCCATATTTTGGATGCGGGTGGCGGCGTTGCACCGATTTCACAACCGCTGGCCGCTCGAGGTCACAGGGTCACTTTGTGTGATCTTTCTTCACAAATGCTCGAGTTGGCGCGTCAGGAGATTGAACAACAGGGCTTACTTGCGCAGTATCAGCTGGTCCACTCCTCGGTGCAGTCCATTGGTCAGCATTTGGCGTCACCCCCGGATGTGATTTTATTTCACGCGGTATTGGAGTGGGTCGCCGCTCCTGAACAAGTGCTAAAAGATTTGCTCAGCCATTTACGGCCGGGTGGCGTCGCATCCGTGATGTTTTATAACCAAACCGGATTGCTGTTTAAAAACCTCGTATGTGGCAACTTAACCCATGTTGAACAGGGAATGCCGCACCGTAAACGGTTTAAACTGCAACCGCCCAAAGGGTTGCAGCCAGACAGTGTCTATCAATGGATGCAAGACAGTGGCATTAGCCTCAAAGGTAAAACCGGGGTGCGCACGTTTCATGACTACATGCGCGATACCAATATTGGTGATTTTACCTTTGAGCAGGTGCTGGCGTTGGAGCAGCAACTTTGCCGCCAAGAGCCGTTTGTGTCTCTAGGGCGATATATTCATGTATGGGGACAACATAATGCCTCCAGCCATCAAGATGAAAACAAGGACAACCGATGAGTGATCAGGCTCAGTCTTCTCAGCATGGAGAAGGCGACGCTCAGACCGTACCGGAATTGGTCAGTTGGGTTAAACACAATAACTTTGCACTTCAGCTGCCGCCCGAGCGTTTGGCATTTTTGCTGGCAATGGCGGTGATGAGCCAAGAGCGCTTAGACGATGAACTGAACGAACATGAATTAGTCGATGTTTTTCGGCTAGTGAGTGAACAGTTTATGGATGACGAGGGTGGCAGCGTCGGCAACATCGCTTTTCGTGCCAACAATGCTATCAATGAAATGGTGCAAGCGCGCTTATTAAGCCGTTTTACCAGTGAAATGACCGAGGGCGATAGCATTTATCGTCTGACGCCGCTCGCCCTGGGCATTGCGGATTATTATGCGCGCCACCGTGAATACTCGACGTTAAAGTTGTCTGTACAGCTTTCAATGGTCGCGGATGAAATCGCTAAGGCACGCGGTGCGGCAGAGGAAGATGGCGATGCCGCCTTTTGGCGTCACAATGTGTATGGGATATTAAAATACTCGGTAGCCGATATCTTTGACCGTATCGATCTTAACCAGCGGGTGATGGATGAGCAGCAACAGCAAGTCAAAGACGATATTGCCGCCTTACTTACCCAAGACTGGCAAGCCGCTATCGCTAACTGTGAGCACTTGTTAAATGAAACATCCAATACGTTGCAAGAGCTGCAAGAAACGCTGCAAGCGGCGGGAGATGAGTTACAAAGCCAACTGTTAGAGATCCAGGAAGTGGTGCGGCAACGCGACGAGCTCGAGTTTGTCGATGCCATGGTTTATCGACTGCAGATGAAACTGGATCGGATCGTGAACTGGGGTCAGCAAGCGATTGATTTATGGATAGGTTACGATCGCCATGTGCATAAATTTATTCGAACAGCGATTGATATGGATAAAAACCGTGCGTTTAGTCAGCGCCTGCGTCAATCGGTCTCGGACTATTTGGATGCGCCGTGGTTTTTGACCTATGCGGATGCCGAGCGTTTACGCGACACCCGTGATGAAGCCTTGGTGTTACGTGATGATGAAGTCACCGGCGATATGCCAGAAGAAGTGACGTTTGAGCAGTTGGCTGTGGTTGATGACACCTTGTCACAGAAAGTTTCACAGATGCTCAACCGTCACCGAGAAACCGGACAAGCGATCGATCTCGGTCGTGTTCTTAAAGACTACTTAGCCGAGCACCCCCAAGCTCGCCATTTTGATCTCGCGCGCTTAGTGATTAATCAAGCGGTTCGGATGGGCTATTCCCAATCTGATCTTAACGCGATCCAGCCTGATTGGCAGGCGATTAACGACTTTGGAGCGAAGGTACAAGCGAATGTCATCGATAAATACTGAACAGCCAATGCCAGAGGAACTGGCCAAAGCCATTGCTAACCCTTTATTTCCGGCGTTGGATAGTGCATTACGCGCTGGCCGCCATGTTGCCAGTGACGATTTAGATAACCACGCCTTGTTGATTGAATTTGAGCAAGCGTTAAATATTTTTTATCAGCGCTATAACGCTGAGTTAGTGCGTGCGCCAGAAGGCTTTTTCTATCTGCGTCCGCGTTCTACCAGCCTTATCCGCCGCAGTGTCTTGTCGGAGCTTGATATGCTGGTCGGCAAAGTGCTGTGCTTTTTGTATTTGAGCCCAGAGCGCTTAGCCCAAGAAGGGATCTTCACCACGCAAGAATTGTTCGACGAGCTGATGGCATTGGCCGACGAGAAAAAACTGATGAAGCTGGTCACCCACCGTGCCACAGGCTCCGATCTCGACCGCGAGAAGCTGTTTGATAAGGTGAAAACCTCGCTGCGTCGCCTGCGTCGTTTGGGAATGATCTTGCCGATTGGTGAGGGCAATAAGTTTCGCGTTAGTGAAGCCACCTTCCGCTTTGGCGCCGATGTGCGCACGGGCGATGATCCGCAAGAAGCGCAGTTACGCTTAATCCGAGATGGCGAAGCTGTGGTCCATAGCCAAGAACATATTCAATCTAGCTTGCTTGATGATGCGTTTGATCAGGAAGCTGAGACGTCCGCAACACAACACACGGAGGAGCCGACAGCATGAGCCAGCGCGGTAAGTATCAATCACTCACCATGGTGAACTGGAACGGCTTTTTTGCGCGGACCTTTGATATCGATTCACTGGTCACCACGTTATCAGGTGGCAATGGCGCCGGTAAATCAACCACAATGGCGGCTTTTATTACTTCATTGATCCCCGATCAAACCTTACTGCACTTTCGCAATACCACGGAAGCAGGCAGCTCGAGTGCATCTCGGGACAAAGGTTTGCACGGTAAATTGCAACCAGGCGCCTGTTATGCGGCATTAGACGTGGTGAACTCGCGTCAACAGCGCGTGTTATTTGGCGTACGCCTACAGCAAGTCGCCGGTCGAGATAAGAAAGTCGATATCAAGCCATTTATCTTGCAAGGGTTACCGTCCTCAGTCTCACCTACTGATGTCTTGGTTGAAACCTTAAATAACGGCCAAGCGCGAGTGCGTCAGTTAAACGAAGTGAAAGACGCGGCCGGTGCGTATGAAACCGCGCATTTTAAAGCGTTTAGTTCGGTCACTGACTATCATGCGCAAATGTTTGAATTTGGGGTGTTACCTAAAAAGCTGCGTACGCAACAAGATCGTGGCAAATTCTACCGTCTGATCGAAGCGTCTTTGTATGGCGGTATTTCCAGTGCCATTACTAAGTCACTTCGTGAGTACTTATTGCCACAAAATGGCGGGGTTAAAAAAGCTTTCCAAGACATGGAAGTGGCGCTAAAAGAAAACCGTATGACGCTGGAGGCGATTAAAGTTACCCAGCGCGATCGGGATTTGTTTAAGCACCTGATCACCGAGGCGACCCATTATGTGGCTTCAGATTACATGCGCCATGCTAACGAACGTCGTACCAAGCTCGAACAGGCTTTGTCTTTGCGGGCTGAATTAAACGCCGCGCAGCAAACCTTGCAGCAAAAACAGCAGCACGCTGAGGCCATGCGTGCCGAATTAAGTGAGTTGGAAGCCGGACAAGATCATCTTGAGCAAGACCATCAAGCCGCGGCGGACCACTTACAACTGGTGCAATCGGCGATGCGTCAGCAAGAAAAAATCCAGCGTTATGAAGAAGACTTGCTTGAATTATCTGAGCGACTGGAAGAGCAAATCATGGTGGTGGAAGAAGCCACGGAACAGCTCACCGAGGCCGAGTTACGGGCGGCACAAAGCGAAGAAGAAGTCGATAGCCTGAAAACGCAACTGGCGGACTATCAGCAAGCGCTAAATACTCAGCAAACGCGATCTTTGCAATATCAGCAAGCTGTAACGGCGCTTGAAACAGCCAGACGTCTCACCGACGATGACGCCTTAACCGTAGATGAGGTAGGGGCCTGCTTGCAAAGGCTCAAAACCGAAGAATCAGAGCAAACGGATCGCGTCTTGTCGCTTAAACACAAGCGGGATCTGGCATCGGCAACGGCCAATCAGTTTGCGCAAGGATTAAGCTTATTACAACGCATTGACCCGTCAGTGGCCCGGTCCGAGGCAGGAGAAAAAGCCAAGTATTGGGTAGAGCAGGGGCGCACCCGTCGCTATCTCGCCGACAGCCTCTCACAACGCCAATATGAACATCGCGAATTAACCCAACGTGTTGAGCAGCAGCAAAAGGCTAGCCACCTGGTGTTAGACTATCAGGCGTTAACCGGGGAGCGCCTGGCTGATAGTGATGCCGTGGAGCAAGCTGTTGCCTTGCAACAAGAAAAACGAGAGACCTTACAGCAAGAAAAAGAGGCTCAAGCCGAGCGGCTGCGCGAGTTGTCACGTACCGAGGCAGCGATTGATGCGGACATTCGCGAGCTTGAAGGCAAAGCGCCCCGTTGGTTTGCCGCCAATGAGGCGTTGACCAAACTCGAAACCCAGACCGAGCAAACCTTGGCGGATAGCCAAGCGGTGATGGACGCCATGCATGCCACACATGAGTCAGTGCGTCAGCAGACCCATCATCAAGAGCAGCTTGCCCGCCAAAAAGCCGAGATAGAGCGGGCGATTGAACAGCTGGCGCAACCTGGTGGCAGTGAAGATTCGCAATTACAAGGACTGGCAGAGACGCTTGGCGGAACCCTGCTCTCTGAGATTTACGACGATATTACCTTAGAAGATGCCCCGTATTTTAGCGCTCTGTATGGTCCAGCGCGTCATGCGATTGTGGTGCCGGATCTGAAAGGCGTAAAGGAGAAGCTGGCTTCGCTTGACGCGTGCCCAGATGATCTTTACATCATTGAAGGCGATGCGGACGCATTTGATGATCGCGTGTTTGATGCTCAAGAGCTGGGCGGTGCGGTATGTGTGCACCTGAATGATCGGCAAATGCGCTATTCACGCTTCCCAGAGACCCCGCTATTTGGCCGTGCGGCTCGTGAGCATCGGCTTGAGCAGCTCAGAGCACAACGTGATGCACTGGTAGAAGATTACGCGAAGGCCTCGTTTGATGTGCAAAAGTGGCAGCGTTTATCGCAAGCGTTTAGCCAATTTATTGCGGAGCACCTAACCGTTGCCTTTACTCCCGATCCCGAGCAAGCGATAGCGCGCTGCCGTGAAAAACGCGTGCAAACCCAGCGTGCGATAACTGAGAGTAAACAGACGCTGACGCAGCATGAGGCTGAGGTTTCACGTTGTCAGCAAGCCCTGCAATGCCTTGATAAGCTGCGTTACTGTGCCGACGCCCTAGCAGAATCCGAACTTGATGTTCGCTTGCAAACCGCGAATGACAACCTGCACGCGGCGAAACAGGCCAAAACGTTTATCCAGCAGCATGGAGAGACGTTGGCGTCCCTAGAAGGATACTTGGCCACATTGGAGAGTGATCCTGAGCAGTTTGATAAGTTGGAGCAAGCCTATCAAGAAGCGGATGAAGCCTTACAAGCGATTAAGCAACAGCTATTTGCCGTCGCCGACTTAGCGGAGCGCCGTCCTCATTTTGCCTATCAAGATGCGGCAGAGATGCTGACGCAAAGCAGTGAGTTAAACGAGCAACTGAAGGCCAAACTAAAAGACGCAGAGCAAGTTCGCCAACGTGAGCGTGATGCGCTAAAGCAGGTACAGGGGCAAAATAGCCAGTATCAGCAGCTGCTCGCGTCGCTTAAAAGTGCCCATCAGTCCAAGCAAGAGACGTTGAACGAGTTTAAACGTGAATTTGCCGAGTTAGGTGTACAAGCGGACGAAGAAGCTTTGATGCGCGCGCAGCATCGTCGCGATACCTTGTATGAGCACATGCACCAAGCGCGACAGCGACATAGTGAGCTGTCACGCGGGATCACCTCGTTAGAGATGGAAACCAAGTCGCTGACCAAAGAGCTGCGTAAATCGCTCAAGCAGTATAAAGAACTGCGTCAGTTTGTGGTCAATGCCAAAGCAGGCTGGTGCAGTGTATTACGGATTGCGCGTGATAACGGCGTTGAAAAGCAACTGAACCGCCGAGAAATGGCGTATATGTCTGCCGAGGAATTGCGCTCACTGTCGGATAAGTCGTTGGGTGCCTTGCGCCTTGCCGTGGCCGATAATGAAATTTTGCGTGATGCTTTACGCGCGTCAGAAGATATCGGTCGGCCTGAGCGTAAAGTGTTGTTTTACGTTGCGGTTTATCAACATCTGCGCGAGCGGATCCGCCACGACATTATTCGCACCGACGATCCGGTTGAAGCGATTGAAGAGATGGAAGTGGAGCTTGCGCGCCTGACCGAAGAACTCACGCAGCGTGAGCAGCGGTTAGCGATCAGCTCAGAGTCGGTCGCCAATATCATTCGTAAAACGATTCAGCGTGAACAAAACCGGATCCGCATGCTCAACCAAGGGTTGCAAAGTGTCGGGTTTGGTCAGGTTAAAGGCGTGCGTCTCAATGTCTCGATTCGTGACACCCATGCGCAGCTACTGATGGGCTTGGCCGAGCATGCCGATCAACACCAAGACTTGTTCGGCAATCCAAACCTGACCTTCTCAGAAGCGATGGCGAAGTTGTTCCAACGCCTGAATCCGCATATCGACATGGGGCAGCGTTCACCACAGACCTTAGGCGAAGAGTTGTTAGATTATCGCAATTTCCTCGAATTAGGCATTGAGGTGAATCGTGGTACCGACGGCTGGCTGAAAGCGGAATCCGGTGCGTTGTCGACAGGGGAGGCCATTGGTACCGGCCAGGCCATTTTGCTGATGGTAATTCAAAGCTGGGAAGAGGAATCACGGCGGTTACGCGGTAAAGACGTGATCCCATGTCGCTTGCTGTTCCTCGACGAGGCCGCCCGTTTGGATGCTAAATCGATCTCGACCTTGTTTGAGTTGTGTCATCGTTTGGATATGCAGCTGTTGATTGCCGCACCGGAAAACATCAGCCCAGAGCAAGGCACCACCTATAAATTAGTGCGCAAGATCTTTAACGATCGTGAGCATGTGCATGTGGTTGGCTTACGCGGTTTTGGTGAGGAGAAGCGTCAAGCGCTTGCGCAAGAGCCAGTGTCATTGGCGTAGGTGAAACAAGCCCCGGTAGTCGGTTGGGATAGGCGCCCGATGCTACCGGGCGCTTGTCACATTCGATGCCAAATTTGCCCCAGGTGTCGGAGGCGCGCGTTGGCTTGGGTATGCACGACTAACACCGCACTGGCGCTTGCCAGACTTACACGCACTTTAACGTCTGTGGGGCCATCGGCGCGGATGACACAAAGCGTTAATATTGTGGATTACTCGTTCCCACGCTCCTGCGTGGGAATGCATACAATGACAAAATTTATACATCGATGGTGCCATTGGCGTAGGTGACACAAGCCCCAGCACGATGATGGATAGGTGCACATTGCCAACGGGCGCCAGTTGCACTGCGCCTGTCACGATCGGCGCCAATTTTAACACCGGCGCCAACTTTGACCTGAATGTCCGNGGAATGCATACAATGACAAAATTTATACATCGATGGTGCCATTGGCGTAGGTGACACAAGCCCCAGCACGATGATGGATAGGTGCACATTGCCAACGGGCGCCAGTTGCACTGCGCCTGTCACGATCGGCGCCAATTTTAACACCGGCGCCAACTTTGACCTGAATGTCCGATGGCGCCGTGCAACGGGCGCGCGGCGCAAATCACACCAAGCTTGCACGAGCGAGAAGGCGCTTATGCCGACCTAAGCCTGATTTATACATCGGTGGTGCCATTGGCGACGATGACTCAAGGCGTTAATATTTAACCTCGATGGTGCCATTGGCGTTGGTGACACAAGCCCCGGTAAGATGTTGGATAAGTGCACATTGTCAACGGGCGCGCAGCGCAAATCACACCAAGCTTGCGCGATCGAGAAGGCGCTTATGCCGACCTACGCCTGGTTTATATATCGGTGGTGCCATTGGCTACGATTACTCGTTCCCACGCTCCTGCGTGGGAATGCATACAATGACAAAATTTATACATCGATGGTGCCATTGGCGTAGGTGACACAAGCCCCAGCACGATGATGGATAGGTGCACATTGCCAACGGGCGCCAGTTGCACTGCGCCTGTCACGATCGGCGCCAATTTTAACACCGGCGCCAACTTTGACCTGAATGTCCGNGGAATGCATACAATGACAAAATTTATACATCGATGGTGCCATTGGCGTAGGTGACACAAGCCCCAGCACGATGATGGATAGGTGCACATTGCCAACGGGCGCCAGTTGCACTGCGCCTGTCACGATCGGCGCCAATTTTAACACCGGCGCCAACTTTGACCTGAATGTCCGATGGCGCCGTGCAACGGGCGCGCGGCGGAAATCACACCAAGCTTGTACGATCGAGAAGACGCTTATGCCAAACTACACGTATTTTAACGTCTGTGGGGCCATCGGCGAGGATGACACAAAGCGTTAATATTGTGAGATATATTATTCGGTTTTGAAATGTCCGATGGTATCCGCCAATCGCGCAGAACGTTGGCTTAAGCCGGTGACGGTTTCTGCCGTGTCATGCGTACGTTGCGAGACAGTCTCTGCTGATTGTGCAATGTCTGTGATGCTTTCGCTAATCTCCGTTGTGACTTGGGTTTGCTGCTGTGTGGCATTGGCTATGTGTGAGGTCATTTGATTAATTTCGGTGACCATGTTGGCAATATCCACCAAGGCGGCGTTGTTTTGCTGACAGTGGTTCACACAAACTTCCACGGTTTGGCTGGTGGTATCCATATCCGCCACCGCCGATTGGGTCTCTTGGCGCAGTGCGGCAATTTTATCGCGAATACTTTCGGTGGAGTCCTGGGTGCGAGAGGCAAGGGTACGTACTTCTTCAGCGACCACGCTGAATCCACGGCCTTGTTCGCCGGCACGGGCGGCCTCGATAGCAGCATTCAATGCCAACAAGTTTGTTTGCTCGGCAATCGCTTGGATCACATCGAGCACGGTGCCAATTTCCTCACTTTGCTGCGATAAGCGGCTCATGGTCGCCGTGGCGGCGTCCATACTCGATGACAACGTGCGGATCTGTTCCACCAGATCGTCACCAATTTGCGAGCCTTTATTCACCGCTTGGGTGATATCGTCTGACGCGGTTGAGGCTTGATCGGCGTATTGCGCGACATCCGTGACCGATGTAGCCATTTCCGTCGCCGCTGAGGCCACTTGATGGGTATGCTTGACCTGGTCGGTAACGCGATCGTGCATGGTGACTACGTCTTGGTTAATATCGTTAGCGGCTTGCCCAAGTAATCCAGATGCTTGATGCGCTTCTTGGATCACGGTATGGAAGCTGGTAAACATCTGATTGAGCGAACGGCCGAGCAGCGCCATTTCATCTTTACCTTTATCCGGCAGCCGTTGAGTTAAATCCTTGTCTTCGGCGATCGTCTTAATCCGTGTGGTCACCGCAATCATGGGTTTAGCAATATTGCCACCCAGTACATAACCAATCAGTATCGCGACACCCACCAGAACCAGCGATGTGAGCACGGTGGCGTTTAAAATAGTGTCTTTCATGGTCGTCACTTGGGCAAGCGCTTCTTGTTGACTAATTTGATTCACCAACGCCCAGCGCTTTCCAAATACATCAATCGGCGCATAAGCGGTATAAACGGTTTGGTTGCGGTAGCTTTTTTCTTCCCCCGTGCCTGTTTGGCCCGCGAGCGCCTGGGCCACACTTGGAGAATCGATTGGCATTTGTCCAGCCGCAGTGTCAGTGAAGTCGATGCGGTTAATCAAACCGGGTTTTACGCCATTGGTGCGCAACAAATTCAAATAGGCCGATTTATCTTCTTGTAACGCGCGTGCCTCGGTACGGAGAACCTTGTCTGGCCCCACCATAAACATTTCGCCCGTCTCACCAAATCCGGCAGATTGCCAGTGCCCTTGGCCACTTATGACACCGCTTAATCGTGCGATGGGCAGTTTAAAGATCAGCACCCCTTGGGTTCCGCCGTTTTCAACAATAGGGGTAGCGATAAATGAAGCTGGCTCGTCATAGCTGGGAAAATAAGGGCGATAATCAACAAAACTAATGTCGCCTGCTTGCGCGTCGATAGCCTCTAAAAACGCATCTCCCATCCCGCTGGTGGCGTAGGGACCGGCAAACAAACTGGTGCCAAAATCGATTTCTTTCGCCACCGAATAAACGATACGACCGTTCGCATCTGCTAATAAAATATCTTGGTAGCCAAAGGTTTCGGCAAAACGGTGATAGTTGGGATGGTACTGGGTGTGAACGTTATCGTAGGTTGATCCGTCATTAGTGGTAACTAACTTGTCTTTCTCGCCCAAAGGGTGCGGGCTACCACTGATGTAAAATTGTTGCAGTGTACGTGTGGCGGGGGCGAGCGCGGCGAGGTTGGAACGAGCGTTGGCATTCGTATCGTTAAGCGCCTGGTAGGCATCACCAAAGGTGTCGGTATAGTAATCCTGCAGGGCGCGGCGTGACGCGCGGTCGGTCCGTACTTCACGGCTGTAGCGTAAATAGGCCTGACTAAATGCGTTAACGGCATTTTCAGTCATGGTTGAATCGGCCATTGATGTCAACTGTTGACCGATAAATGAAAAATAACTGCTTAGCTCTGATTGTTTAGCTTCACGGACTGCTTTGAGCTGGCTAATGGCTTGATCTTGCATCTGGTCGCCAAACAATGCAGTGGTGCGATTGGCGAGCACTGCTGCGGTGGCGAGAATACAGATAACACAGGCGGAGATGATTGCCGCAGATACCTTTGTGCGAACTTTCATACTACTAAACTCCTGAACGTCGTGACGACGGTATCAAATGAGGGCACCGTAACGGTGCATGGTGAAGAGGGTGGGGCTTATTCAACAGGCCAACAGCATGCTCAAATGGTCAGATCACACTCGAGCATGGCGACACTATGGTATTGGCCGAACTTTTCACCGACCTCGTTAAGTTGGCCAACCTGCTGAAAGCCAAAACGACGATGAAGCGCCAGTGAAGAGGGGTTGGGGAGTGTGATCAGCGAGTAAGCACGGCGAAGATCTTGCTCTCGCATCCCCTCGAGCAAAGTGCGCATCAATTGTGAGCCGATACCGCGACCGCCGGCATCAGGCGCGGCGTAAATCGTGATCTCTGAGGCGATATGAAAAGCCTGTTTAGCGTTGAACGGCGTGTTATAAGCAAACCCAACGATTTGTTGATCTTGCTCTGCCACCCAAGCTTGATAGCGGGAGGACGGATCAAATTGCGCAAACCAATGTTCACGCTCTTGCTTTTGCCAGGGGGCTAAATCGAACGTGATCGCAGTGTGGGTGATGTAATAGTTATAAATGGTATTGATCGCGTCACAATCACGCAACTCCATGCGTCGAATAAGCATTTTCGCTTCCTTTTTGCTTTTTTGCGGCGCATAAGATACCGAAGTTCGTCCCATTCGCCAAGTATTGATGACAAATTGCTCATCTTTCGTTCAAACGCGTGGTACGCAAAAAATCAAAAATTGAGAGAAAACAAACTATCTCGTTATATTAATAAAAAAGGGATTGTGACGTGAAATTGATCGGACTAGCATGAGATCTTCACTTCTCGGCATATAAGGACGCGTTTTGTCAGAGTTTAAAGCGACATCCATTTCTCCGGTCGGCCCGTTTTTCTCGCCTATGGTGCAGGGATACTGGCGATTAGATGATTGGCAGATGACCCCGCAGCAGCGGCTCAGTTTTCTCAAATCCCATATTGATTTGGGAATTACAACGGTTGATCATGCTGATATCTATGGAGACTATCGCTGTGAAACCTTGTTTGGACAAGCGGTAAAATTGGATCCGAGTGTGAGAAAATCGATCCAAGTTGTCTCCAAGTGCGACATTAAGTTGGTCAGCGAGGCGGCCCCTAATCGTAAAATTAATCATTATGACACCAGCTATCATCATATCCTGGAGTCGGTGGATCATTCACTGAAGCGTTTAGGGGTGGAAAAGCTCGACGTGTTATTGTTGCATCGCCCTGATGCATTGATGGACGCGGATGAAGTGGCAGAGGCGTTTACAACGCTTCGCTATCACGGAAAAGTCGCGCACTTCGGGGTATCAAACTTTACGCCGTCACAATTTGATTTATTGCAATCTCGTTGGGACGAATCGCTCGTCACCAACCAGGTTGAAATCAACCCGCTACGTTTTGATGTGATCCACGATGGCACGCTTGATCAGCTTCAGCGTCTTCAGGTAAAACCGATGGCGTGGTCGTGCCTTGCCGGCGGCGAATTATTGACGGGAGAGTCACAACAAGCTGTCCGTGTGCGCGAAACGCTTAGCGCTATTGGTGAGGAGTTAGGCGGCGCGAGTATCGATCAAGTGATTTATGCTTGGGTGATGCGCCATCCATCGAAACCATTACCCATTATAGGCTCGGGGAACATTGAGCGAGTGAAAGCCGCTAAACAGGCTTATGATCTTAAATTAACGCGTGAGCAGTGGTATCGCATATGGGTCGCTTCGAAAGGGCATAACGTGCCTTAGAGCGAAGGTGTTGGTCATTCGTGCGAAGGTGTTGGTCATTCGTGCGAAGGCGTTGATCAAGGGAAAAATCAACAGACGGTACGTGGTGCCGTCTTTTTATTTTCCGATGAGCAATGGCGACAAAAAGCGTTCAATCCATGGCTTTTCTGGCGCCTTGCTGGCAGGTTGACCGGTGGAGACGTCCTGTTTACCCGCCGGTAGCTGCTATTTTTTAGCCTGAGACATGGAGTGATGCGAGGTAAGCGCAGACACCTCTAGCATCGGTGCGGCATCAATATCGTCTGCATTCATCATTGATGAGATACGTTGGACAGAAGACAGGAGCAGAGATTGTTCCCATTCTTCTAGGTTTTGAAAGCGTGAGATAAAGTTCTCCTGCAGTGGCTTAGGGGCTTGCTCCAATGCCGCTTCCCCTTGTTCGGTCAGGTGTGCGTGCACTTTACGCTTATCAAGCTCGCTCCGGACACGCAAAATCAGCCCACGCTTTTCTAAGCGGTCCAAAATGGTGGTTGCTGTGGCCTGGCTCATGTTGGTATGGACAGATAACTTACGAATTGTCACTTGACCAAGCTCTTTAATCGCACGCATCAGTACCAATTGGGGGCCAGTGATCCCCGATACTTTGTTAAGCTTTCGTGAATGCAAATCGATTGCGCGTATAATTTGCCGCAATGCGACCAGTACTTCTTCGTGTTTTTCCATTACCTCACCTCCACCAGAAAAAATTGCCCCCGAAACTTACAATACCCGCGGTTGTAGTGCAAAGACATCGAGAGAAAAATCGATGATTTATGTTTGTTTCAACGAGAAAATAATCGACGTGCTTTCAGTCTATTATAACCATTAGAG
>NZ_MUFI01000022.1:0-57390 GCF_001996265.1 Salinivibrio sp. MA440 | reverse complement strand
TCTCACAGGAAACAATAATATATTGACATTAAAAAACAATAAGATAGAAAAAAGAAAAGGAAGGGGGTTTTACGGTGCTTCTCTGATAGCTTAGTGTGACGTTGTCACTATTAATTCCAGAGGCAGGGAAATATGTGGTAGTCTCACCCTACTGAGAACATGGAAGCACAGACTATGCTCGAACATCTCCAACAAATTGTGGTGTTGGCTGCCGTTGCACAAGAGCAGCATTTTACGCGCGCCGCTGAACGACTTGGTATTTCCAAATCACAAGTGAGTAAACAGGTTCGTTACCTCGAGGATCGTTTGGGCGTCCAACTGGTACAGCGTAACACCCGCTCGGTATCGTTGACCGAAGTGGGAACTCGATATGCGGATTATGGTAGCCAGTTAATGGCAACCTTAGATGAAGCCGAAGCCATGGTCGCAGGTTATCGGAATGAGGTAACCGGTAAGCTAAAAATCGGCGTCGCGCAGTCATTCGGTAATACTATAATGACGCGCCATTTTGCCAAATTCCGACAGCTGTACCCTGATCTTAATCTCGACATTAGTTTGTTCGACCATCGACCTAACCTGGTCGAAGAAGGCTATGACTGTTGGGTAGCGATTCATGAGCACCCTCCTGAGGGGATGGTGGCGAGAAAATTAGCAGACTGTCAGTTCAAACTGGTTGCTGCCCCAACCTACCTTGCGAATAACGGCACCCCGCAACAACTTAATGAATTACGTCATCATGACTGTATTACTTATCAAAGCCGTGAACGTCGTTATGACCAATGGCCCTTCACCAAGGCCAGCACGGAACAAGTGGTTCATATCAGCGGCCAATACACAATCAATAATGCCCCAGCGGTGCTCGAAGCAGTCAAAGCGGGATTAGGGATCGCCTATCTCGCGACCTATCTATTAAACGATGAGTTAGACACGGGTGAGCTGGTTGAGGTACTTCCCGACTGGCAGCCTTGTCTCGAACTGCCAATTTATATCGTTTACCCACGGCGTAAGCATCTTGCGCCCAAGGTCAGAGAGTTTGTCGATTTCATGCGTGATGAAATTGGCGATCCACCGCCTTGGGATCGCCAATAAAGTGACAAGGTCACTCGGCGTTTTGTTCTCCTACAACGTCGACGACGTCGTCATCTGACAGAACAGCACCTACTGTCTGTTGGTTGAGAACTGGATTGGCGTACATTTGTTGCAAATATTCACGCGCCGCTTCAGGCGCTTGAGCAATTTTTTGCTCGTAAAGACGGCGTTCGGCTGGTGTGACACTGTCATGTTCTACCCCAGCCGCAATATAGTTGGCCGGATACAGCCGATACAGCTGATGAATTTGGCTATCGATCTTCGCCGCCATGGAGTCAGGCGTATCTTGTGACAATGTCACTGGCTCACCAAAGGCGACATGAACATGGCGCTTGTTGCCGACGATACCTTTGACGATGGTCTGAATGTCTTCAAACTCACTCTTTTCGTACGCCCCTAATCGTTTAACCGCATCCAATTCCGTCGCTTTGTCCAGATCGCAAGGGTCGTTTTGATACGATATTGCTACAGGAACCACGTTTAAGTTGCCCATGTACGTATCAAAATCTTGCTTACGTTTTCGGCCTTCCATAAAGAACATTTTTAAGATCGCAGGATCAGTGATGTCTTCGCCGGTTTTTGCTCGCCCTTCTCGTTGCGCAATCCATATAGACTGCCCTTCATCGAGAGAAACACGTAAGTAAGCGGATAATTGTGATAGCGATTTCATCATTTCACGGGGGGCTTTAGCAGAGCGCTTAACAATAAAACTTTTATTCAGTTTCATCAGCTCCGTTGCACACGGCTTACGCAACAAGTTATCACCAATGGCGATTCTTACCGTATCTAATCCGCGCTGATGCAAACACCAATTCACTAAGGCGGGATCCATGGCAATATCCCGATGATTCGAGACGAAGAGGTACGCTTGGCTTGGGTCGAGATTTTCAACACCGGAGACCGTGACTTTATCGCAGCTTGTTTTGATCATCTTGCGCATATAGCTGGCAACATGTAGCTGCACATCCTGTACGGTTCTGATGTTATTCCACTTTTTGGTCAGATACAGTTTTAGCGCAGGCTTGAGTAGCCAACCGAGCGGGCCTGATGCGTGTGGATAGCGATAAGACAGAATCGCATTGATAAATTCATCATCTTGAATAAGACGCTGAATCGCACCTGGAACTTCTTCGTCATAATAAGGACGAATCTCTTGATAGGGATCGTTAACTGTCTGCACGTTCTTCCATTATAGCTAATAAAAACCGCGCTATTTTACGCAGCCAAACAAGGATTCAAAGTGAATCCACCGATATTTTCCACAGGTTGGAGGTCAGACCTTATTGCACCAAAAGGGTTCCCTTTCGGGGTGTGTACTTGACCTTAACAGCAAAAGTGCTCACCATTGCCGCCTTGTTACATTGAGACGCCATTATGAAGTACACCAGCGAACATACTTTTTACCAATCATCATCACTGACTTTCACGCCTCGTAAGCGTCGTTACACGGCTAATTTGCTGTTTGTTGAAGACGGCGTCGTATTTGTTCGCTTAGGGAAAGCCGATATCCCTGTGCATAGTGGTCAAGGGTTTTGGCTTCCATTTGAGTGTTTGCATGCCCTGACCATCACGCCAAACACACGAGTACATCAACTGGCCATATCGCCACGTGTCACGCAGAAGCTGCCTACACAAGTTGGCCATGTCGAGGTGTCCCCCCTGCTTGTTGCCAGCCTTTGTGCACTGCTTACGTCAGGATATCAGCCGTCATCATCAGCGCAAGCACGCCGGCTTCAAGCTGTCGCATTAGATCAGGTTTCACTCATGACACCGTCACAAACACTCGACCGACAAACCCAAAGCTTGGCAGATTGTGTGACACGAGCGCAAACAGGTCAACCACCCGCAAACGCTGAACAACACTATCAATTACAAGCACTCACGCAACTGACCATGGAAGATTTACACGAATATTTTATCGTGAGACAACTCCGTGCAGCCCTTAAATCGGGGCAAACATTAACCAAGGCGGCGACAAATATCGGCATCGCGCACGCGCAAGCAGAATCACTGTATGCGCGTTATACCGACACCTTCGAGGCGTGATACACAAGACGAATCAATCTATCATGTGCTAATACGCCCTGAACGCTGAATCGGTTAGCTGTGCCGCGACGTTCGGGGTGGTTAACTCACTAATGGGTAGTCCCTGCTGGAG
This sequence comes from Salinivibrio sp. MA440, assembly GCF_001996265.1. Lineage (NCBI taxonomy): Bacteria > Pseudomonadati > Pseudomonadota > Gammaproteobacteria > Vibrionales > Vibrionaceae > Salinivibrio > Salinivibrio sp. MA440. Next base: position 54,143 of record NZ_MUFI01000022.1, on the reverse strand, counting down.
TCGTTCACGTATGTGGGTACTTCGGACCACCACTTTTTCTGGCATTCCTAATACAGACCAGCGCGCAAGGATCTCGTCACTGTTCGCGAATTGACCAAACTTAACCAAGTTGTCTGGTCCAACAACAAAAGTTAACGCGGCCTCTGGATAATCTTGCTGTAACGCACTCAGCAGCATAAATGTTGTGACAGGGTCACCTTCAGCGCCAAGAGATGCCTCGCGTTGACATAGTGTCAGGTTCGAGAGCGCGACATCATCGATAAACGTCCGCACCCACGCACAGCGAGTGTCATAAGGCGCCATCGCTTTCCCCCAAGCATGCTTGTAGCTAGGGACCAGCAATACCTGATCAAAGTGGTTCAGTTGTGCTAATACCGACGCATGGCCTTGCGTCGGCGGATTAAAAGCACTACCAAACACTGCAATTTGCTCTGTCATCGTATTCTCTTAGCCGAACCATTCTGGATGCGGTGGATATCGCGCATAATGATGCCATGAAACCAATCAAAAACCTAACACGTAACCAGCAACGCGAAGGGATTGATTTGGCTATACCCAACGCGCCAGAGATCATGCACAATAATACGCAGCCAAACCTTCATTAAAGTCGCATGCCAGAGTTAAAAAGAGGAACACAACATGGAACACCCGATCCGCGAAGAAATGCGCGTGCAACCCACGATTGACGCAGCACTCGAAGTACGCCGTCGCATTGCGTTTATCAAAGCCATGCTACAACGTTCAGGGACCCGGAGTCTTGTATTAGGCATTAGTGGAGGCGTCGATTCTTCAACATGTGGAAAACTGGCACAATTAGCCGTTGACGAACTTAATCAAGCCGCAGGCACCGAGCAATATCAGTTTATCGCGGTACGCTTACCCTACGGTGAGCAAAAAGATGAGGATGAAGCCCAACTCGCGCTATCATTTATCCAACCAAGTAAAATCGTGACCGTCAATGTGAAACCCGGTGTCGACGGTACACATCAATCGGTACTCGATGCAGTGTCGGAAGTTGGGCTATTGCCAGCAAACGAAGGGCGGATTGATTTTGCCAAAGGCAATGTTAAAGCACGCGCCCGAATGGTTGCACAGTATGAAATTGCCGGTTTAACCCAAGGTTTGGTCCTCGGCACCGATCACTCAGCAGAGAACATCACCGGCTTTTATACCAAATTCGGCGATGGCGCCTGCGATCTTGCCCCTTTATTTGGTCTCAATAAACGCCAAGTGCGTCAACTTGCCGCCCACTTAGAGGCGCCGGATGTGTTAGTTCATAAAGTCCCTACCGCGGATTTGGAAGACTTATCGCCACAAAAAGCCGACGAAGACGCATTACAACTCACGTATGAGCAAATTGATGATTTTCTTGAAGGTAAGCCAGTCGATAATGCGGTGAAAGAGAAGATTATTAAGGTGTACCAGGCAACGCAGCACAAACGACAGCCCGTCCCAACTGTGTATGACTTAGATAACTAACGACTAAGCATTAACCGCGTCGTCGAAAACAGCGGTTAAGAGATCGACGCGTGGAGCTGATGATCAGGATGTCGGTCTGCGTGTTGGCCGGCATCAATCAAGCCATCTAGCTCTTGCCATAAGTTGTCACACAAACCGGGGCGATATACAGCAACGCGAAAGCCGCCGTGTTCGCGTTGATATTGCTCAAACCGTTTTGGGCTGTGTTCACTACTGGCAATGACGTTCGCGAGTCGATCACAGGTTTTTACCACCAAGGCAAGCCAAGCCGCCTCATCCGTGACATCAAGCACAATCAAACGCTGGTTTAACGCGCGTTTTCGCTCTTCGCGATTGGGTCGGCGCGGATCGGTCACCAGCATCACAGCGCGGGCTACCGTGGGGCCGAAAAGCGCAGAGATCTCATCCACACGCGTCGCGGTGTCTTCCAAAATATCGTGCAGTTGCGCCACAATACGTGCTTGTTCACCAAAAGGCGTGGCAATCCGCTCGACATGATCCAGGTGACAACGATAGGGCTGAGCGCCATACCGCTGGAGGGCATGTCTTACCCTCGCCCACTCTCGCGCTTGTTCCAGCCGACTACCCATCCAACACTCCTTTACTGACCTACTTTAAATTAATCAGGGATTGTTGGAATTGTAAATAAAAACACAATATGTTTGCAGTGTGTCTCACTCTTCAGACGAAGAGGCTTGAGCCGCTTGCGCTGCTTGCGAACGTATTTCATTGGCAACCTGCATAATCGCCTCACCGCTGCTCATGCCTTTTGCCATCAGCGCGTGAATGCGCTCTGCCGCTTCTTGTTGTTGCTCGTGGTTTAGCGTAACGCCGTCAAACATTCGGTTACTCTCTTGATGATCAATGATTGGTAAGTGATGATTAAAAAAGGCAGGCCATTTTAGGGCCTGCCCAATCATTTGTCATGCAGTAACTGATTTAAAACGTAAAGGCCAGCTGAGCGGAACCACCATAGCTGTTGCTATCGATGATACTCGCGGCGATATCAAGATTGGCGACACCAAAGGGGGATAAACCAAGACCGAGGGTAAAGGCATTATCGACATTGTCTTCTAGATCCGCACGATAGCCGGTGCGTAGTTGCGCATGGCCAAAGGCGTCAAACTCTGCCCCGACTCGGAAAAACTGGGTGTCATCATCCACATTAAGCGTACCTTTAAAGCCGCTTTTCTTGTTGAGATCTAAATCGGCAGCAACGGTCACAAAGTCAGACACAAACGCCGAGCCCAGGGTAAATTGCGGCTCAAGCTCATAAGTGAAACGGTTGTTATTGATGGTTACGGTATCGACATCTTGGCTAACCAGGTTCTTACCGGCAAGGCCGATCTGGTACGGGCCCGATTGCCACACGGCGCCCAAATCAAGATTGAAAGCATTTTCTTCTTCGCGGTAGCGGCTGTCATCCCAGTCATCGCTATCATAAGCATCAACCGAGACGCCATAGTTATAGGTAGTGATCCGTTGCAGTTTAGGCGTTACCCCCACCGCGACGCGCTGGCCGGCAATATCAAGGTTGGTTGCCAGTGCGACCCCTAACTCACCAACCCCGGCGGCAAGAATGGTTGCTGAGGATTCTGGTGTAAAGTTACCAGTTGATTGATTAAAGTCATCGGAATCGATATCTGTTAAGACTGCTCCCTCAATTAACCCAGATGTATAGAGTGTCGCCGAGATAGAGCCTGTGGGAATCCCCACCGCAGCACCAACACCGGCATTGACGTAGGCTTTATCGCCTTGCACCGCTCTCAGTGAAGATTCAATTTTTGTTGCATCTTGTTGGTCAAACGCATCGGCGACATCATCGAGGCCGTCAATAAGCTCATCGGGATCTCGCGCTTCGGCACCAATATACGGGATAAGCACCCCAAACGCGCTATCGGGATCAAGTGCAGCCAAAGCTGGGTTATGAAAGCCTGCGGAAAGATAATCCCCCGATGCCACGCCTACCCCACCCATGGCATTGGCACGGGCATCGGTTGGGTTAGTCGCCGCCAACGCACTGGTTGAGCATGCGGCCAGTGCCACCACAAGCGCTTTTGTTTTAAAGGTCATTGCGTTACCCCTATGTTTTGATTTGCTATTTAAAAGGCAAGCATAGAGGTAAAAGTGAAAAATTGGACCGAACTCACTAAAAAGGTGTGAACTTTATCAAATTGACCATAACGCAAATGTCTATTTATTCGTCACTTTGTTTGTCTGAGCGGCTCGGCGCTATCCTATTTAAAGCGTCAGGATCCAAATCCGGTAAATCAATCGCCCGGCCGATACGCTGAACTTCTTCAATTGACAGCGCGCCCTGCCAGCGCCGTTCAATCAGGGCAACACTAAACCAGTATTGACCATTAGGCACATCTAACATTGGCAGCTGAGTAGGAAGCCGCTTATGCTTTTCAGCAGACCAGATCGGGGCACCATCCGGTTGATTGTGCGGATACAGGTTAAGGCTCAGAAAGGGCCGTTGACAGGTTGAGTTAAAATCATCAAAAGGGGCAATGTGCCAGCTTCGGGTATCTTTCCAGCTCAATGTTTGACGTGGCTGAGGCTGGGTCAGAAGCAACCAACTCGACCACGTATGGCCTGATACTGACTCTGCTGTGAGTTGATAAAGACCTTGGGAAATAGGATCGGAAAGGCCATCTTTGATCAAACGCCAACCGTGTTGCTGCGCCGGAGAGAACTCACCATGCATCACCGTTTTATCCGGCCATTTTTTTAACGTGAGTGCATTCACCCCCGTTTGCGACTCCCCTGACACTTGGAGCCGATAATACACCCGACTCGTGGTTTGGACCGTTTCGCGACGCACAGATATATTGCTCAACCAATCAGGCAATGTCTTTTGGCTTAAACTGCGCCCACAGTCCTCCGTGATCGCGAGCGCAAGCAGCTGAGCGAGATGATCCTGCTTGGCAGCAGAAAGATTGGGTTGCTGCCAGGCTTCAATCATGGCCTCTACACTGGCTGCGGTTTTTCCATTTAATAGGCGCTGATGGGCACTGGTTAACGCGTCATTGCCGTTAAACCACGCGGCCTGCGCGCCACCAGCACCCAGCATAGTTGCTAATAGTCCAAAGAGAGCGCGCGTTTTCATCATGCCTTCATGCGATAGCCGACGCCACGTAGCGTCTCGATATTCACCGAGGGCAGCTTCTGGCGTAGTTGTAATATATGGGTGTCAACCGTACGCGTGGTAGGATAATGGTTATACCCCCACACTTGATCGAGCAATTCATCACGCGTAAATACACGCCCTGCGTTTTTGGCGAGGAAATGCAACAAGTCAAACTCAGTGCGTGTCAATGTCATCTCTTGGTCACCACAAAAGACTGCACGACTCGCGGTATCGATTCTCACCTCATTGATCACGAGATCGTCACTCGATATTTCCGCTTCTCCGACAGGGTGACGAAGATGGACACGCACGCGCGCGAGCAGCTCTGCTTCGGCAAAGGGTTTAGTGATATAATCGGTAGCGCCCGAGTCTAACCCGCCAACGCGATCACGCACGGACACCATGGCTGTCAACAAGATCACTGGCACGGTTTTGAGTTTATTCCAATCCGCGAGCCATTCGATTGAGTCGCCTTCAGGCAGTTGGCGGTCCAAGATGACAAGATCCGCATCACGCCATAACTCAGCAACTTTCGTCGCACTATCAGCATATAAACACTGGTAGCCCGCTTGCTCCAAACTTGCCAATAAGCCGTCTGCTAGATTGGCATCATCTTCAACCAGAAGTAACGTCGGTTGCGTCACAATGAATCTCCAAAGTAAATGTGGTGGGTGGACCAGAAAGGATTAACTTGCCCCCCATTCTCTCAATCATCGATTCTACGATCGTCAGCCCGAGCCCAAGACCGCTTTGGCTGACAAAGGGTTTACGTATGTGCTTCCAATCCTTGGCGGTCAGATCGCCTTGGTCGCATATTGCAATGGTGAAACGATCCGCTGATACCTTTGCATGCACTTCAACCGGGGCGACACCATATTTGACCGCATTGGCAATCAAATTGTTCAATGATGTCGTCAACCAATAGACATTGGCCCGCACCGCGCCATCTTGACTCACCTGAAGCGTCACTTGATGTTCTTCACAAATGTATCCTAACCATTCTTCGATAGACGGAATCGTTTCTTTGCCCAATGGCTTTTGATTCGACTGCAAATAATCCTTACTCGCTTCCGCCAGCTGTTTTAGACGCCTTGAATCTTCACACAAACGACGAAACTCATCATAAAAGGGCTCTGGTAACGTATCGAATTTACGCCGAAACCCTTCAACCGTCATCGACAAGCTGGCAATGGGGGTACGTAACTCGTGCGTCAATATTTGTAATACCAGCATACGCTCTTGCATCAACCGACGCTGTACCGTCCATCGGTTGAATCCCCAACCACCGAGCGCAACCAGGTTGATGATAATCAGCGCGCCGACAAGATAAGGCCAATAGCTAGGCGCTTTTTCTTCATTCCAACAGATGTTCCCCACACGAGCCAAACAAAAATCTTGCTCCCCCCGAGGCGTAAGGTGTAAATCAAATTCAGCAACAAGAGGTTGCCATTGCTGCGCGGCATACAAATGGTAATAGCTGCCCACACGGATCCACATTTCATTTTGACTGACCAAGGTTTTGGCGCCGCTATTCAATGCCTCGACGGCTGATGAATCCATTCTTTGCAGTCGACCGAGTAAACTGTCAGGTTCGGCTTTGGGTCGCTCTTGGATATGAAAAAAGCGCACAAGCTCGCTGCGTCGCGCTGGATATTTCTCCGCGTATTTGGCCGCATAGCTCCCGCCACCTGGATGAATAAACCCAGAGCGAGAAAACCAAGCAACCGGAAGCTGGGTGTTATTACACATGGCACGAGTAAACACCAAAGGCTCTGTCACTTGCGGATTCACTGGCCAAGGTCCTTGACACTTTTGCGCAGCCTGATACAGCCGGCGAATATCTTTTAGTGGGTAGCGCGCCGTCTGTGGCAATAGGCTCTCTGGACTGAGCAACACACGTGGAAAAGCACGGTTAATACCGATGAGGTTATAACGAGCAACAGGATCCGCCAACAGTAACTGAGCCCGGAACGCAGTCATTTGCTCTGAAAATGTACTCGCCGCCATCGCTGGCCAAGCTGTCAACGTAAAAATAATTAGCAGCAGAATTCGCATAGTGACAGCTTACCACCAAACCTATAAATAATGTCAGTGCATTGTAAGTTCAGACTGTCAGGATGCAAGATAGCTATTACGCAAGATGGCCTTTTACGCAAGATAGCTATTAGGCAAGATAGCTTTTACTCACATCCAGCGCCGGCGATCGTGCACAAAAAAAGAGCCAGCTGAATCACTGGCTCTTTTGAAGGACGAGCTCTTTAAAATAATAGCGTCCCAGAGTTCAACTATAGTGCCTTTGAATTTAACTATAGCGCTTTAGAAATAGCCTCGACACTTTGTTTCGCATCGCCAAAGAGCATGGTGCTGTTGTCTTTAAAGAACAATGGGTTTTGTACCCCAGCATAGCCGGTATTCATTGAGCGTTTAAAGACCACCACATTTTTAGCATTCCAGACTTCAAGTACGGGCATGCCCGCAATGGGACTAGACGGGTCATCCATTGCGGCGGGGTTAACCGTATCGTTGGCTCCGATCACCAGTACCGTATCCGTATCTGGGAAATCATCATTAATTTCATCCATCTCTAATACGATGTCATAGGGGACTTTCGCTTCTGCGAGCAACACATTCATATGCCCAGGCAAACGCCCTGCAACGGGATGAATCGCGAATCGCACGTCAATGCCCATATTACGCAGTTTTTCTGTTACTTCGTAAACAGGATATTGCGCTTGCGCAACGGCCATACCATAGCCGGGTGCGATCACAACACTGTTGGAGTCTTTTAGCATTTCTGCGACTTCTTCAGCGGTACTCTCGCGGTATTCACCGACCTCTTCATCACCCGATGACGCGGTGCCATCTGAACCAAAGCCACCAGCAATCACACTAATGAATGAGCGGTTCATGGCCTTACACATGATGTAAGACAAAATGGCACCCGATGAGCCAACCAATGCCCCCGTGACGATCAGTAGATCGTTCGCCAGCATAAAGCCTGCCGCTGCCGCTGCCCAACCGGAATACGAGTTCAGCATAGACACCACAACCGGCATGTCTGCGCCGCCAATCGAGGCAACAAGGTGATAACCAAAGGCCAGCGCGATGAGCGTCACTACAATGAGTGCGAACGTGGAGCCTTCGGCATTGACGAAGTTAATCAACAGTAAAAAGGAAACCACGACGGCGGCAAGGTTAAGCTTATGACGATGCGGTAACGCCAGCGCTTTCGACGAGATCACGCCACGCAATTTACCAAAGGCGACAATCGACCCGGTGAAAGTCACTGCACCAATAAACACGCCTAAGAAGATCTCAACTAAATGAATATTAAGCATCGCACCAGTCAGCGGTGGATGATCAATATAGGTGTTAAAACCGACTAATACCGCCGCCAGGCCGACAAAACTGTGCAGCATCGCCACCAGCTCCGGCATTTCGGTCATCTCAACCCGTTTGGCGTAGTAAATACCAATCGCGCCACCAATGATCATCGCGAGTATAATCCAACCAACGCCTTGAACATCGGGACCCCAAATCGTCGCCACCAGCGCGATGGCCATCCCGGTAATCCCGTAGTAGTTACCGGCACGCGCAGACTCTTGCTTTGAGAGCCCAGCCAAACTCAGAATGAAACAGAGTGCGGCAACAATATACGCAGCTTGTACCAATCCTTCAGACATTCTTTCTCCTTACCCTTTACGGAACATTTCAAGCATGCGCTTTGTAACAGTAAAGCCGCCAAAAATATTGATACTGGCGATCAACACGGCAATGAAGGAGAGGAAGGTAACAAAACCGATCCCTTGTCCTACTTGCAATAGCGCCCCGACGATAATGATGCCTGAAATCGCATTGGTGACGGACATCAGTGGCGTATGTAGCGCATGGGTTACATTCCAGACCACGTAGTAGCCCACAACACAGGCAAGCACAAACACGGTCAAATGAGAAAGGAACTCACTTGGGGCGTAGTTGGCTACCCAGCCAAACGCCCCCAACCCGGCGGCCATTAAGCCATACTTGGTTGCCCGTGACGTTTTTTTCGCCTCTGCTTTCGGTGCAGGTTCGGGTTTAGGTTCCGCTTTCGGTTGTGCCGACACTTGAATCGGCGGTGCAGGCCACGTCACTTCGCCTTCTTTAATAACGGTGACGCCACGTACGACTACATCGTCAAAATCAATGGTGATATTGCCGTCTTTTTCTTTGCAAAGCAGTTTGGTGAGGTTAACCAAGTTAGTGGCATACAGTTGTGATGACTGAGTCGGCAAGCGCCCTACCATATCGGTGTAGCCAATCACTTTGACCCCATTTGGCGTGGTGATGACTTGGTCTTTTTCGGTGTACTCACAGTTGCCACCATTGGCGGCTGCCAAATCAACAATCACACTCCCGGATTTCATGCTGTCTACCATCTCTTTAGTAATCAGCGTTGGCGCAGGTTTACCAGGGATCAGCGCCGTGGTGACGATAATATCGACATCTTCTGCTTGTTGCGCATAGAGCTTTTGCGCAGCCTGATTGAATTCATCCGACATCTCTTTGGCATAGCCATCACTGCTGCCTGCACTGTCTTGTTTGAAATCCACTTCAAGAAAGTCAGCGCCCATGCTTTCAACTTGTTCTTTCACCTCTGGGCGAACATCAAAGGCACGAACAATGGCACCTAGGCTCCCGGCAGCACCAATCGCAGCCAGACCTGCCACCCCTGCACCGGCAACAAATACCTTGGCAGGCGGTACTTTACCGGCCGCGGTGATTTGCCCGGTAAAGAAACGGCCAAATTCGTGGGCCGCTTCGACAATAGCGCGATAGCCCGCAATGTTTGCCATCGAGCTCAGCGCGTCTAAAGATTGTGCTCGAGAAATCCGCGGCACGGCATCCATCGCCATCACATTAACATTGCGCGCCGATAATCGCTCAAGTAGCTTTTCGTTTTGGGCAGGCCAGATAAAGCTGACAAGCGTGGTGCCTGCTTGTAGTCGTTCCACTTCATCTTGACCGGTTTGTTCAATCACACCCGGTGCGTTGACTTTAAATATGACCTCAGACTGCCAAACGGCATCCGTATCAACAATGGTCGCCCCGGCAAGTTCGTACGCAGTATCTTCGAAGCTTGCTTTTTCGCCCGCTCCCTTTTCTACCACTACGTCAAAACCGAGTTTGATAAGCTGTTCCACCGACTTTGGCGTCGCAGCTACCCTCGTTTCATTAACGAGCCTCTCTTTTGGAACACCAATCTGCATAGCTATTCCCTGAATGTTGGCTTATAAAAAATTTTTTAATCGTCACAGGTGAGTACCACCTGAGAGACATTCACTGACTAAATTCGTATTGAAAACGGTTTTACCCATTGTTCACTCAGTTGCGGGGGTCAGTAATTTGTGCTTAGCAACGCAACAGCCTTAACTTAACGAGTTTATTCCTTAATCACCACAGGGCGAGGATCGCCATTAGGGTATAAATGTGATCCAATCGACACTTTATCTGTTTTTATTGTTCATAGTTATGCATTAATTTTGGTATCACTCAGCATCGCCTAACCGCCACGCGCAAAAATCTTGTCGCCATTCTGGTCAATCATCATTTTGGCCTTTGTGATCATCAAGCTATTTGCATCGTCTTGATTTCCCAATAGATCAGAACGGATAAAGTGATGGGTCATCACCTGTTCATCGATTTCTTTGCAAATACGCCCGCATACACGGTACTGGCCGCTTTCTGCGGTCGCTTCGGGGTAAATCAAATAGCCTTTGTAATCTGTTGGGGTCACAGTCGCTTTAGCTTGTTTCGATTGACCACCAGAAAAAAGTGCGGAAAACCATCCCATCTTTCTTTACTCCTTTTTATCTTTCGGCTCGGACAAATCAGGCAATATATGATTGGTTAATGCCAAGGGTGATTAAACCACAAATAAAAAAACGCCACATCTCGATGATGTGGCGTTTCGCGTTCTGTCTACGTTTTTGTCGTCTTATCGGTTTATGCCGATATCACGCTGCAAATGCGCCGGTAAACGGCTTGCATCATAAGCAGGTGCTTGCGTGCTGCGGGTAAACAACACATCCATGGCATGAGCGATCAGTCCTTTGATAGTTACCGCGTAAGATCGACGTGAACGTGTCATATTAACCGTTGCAGTCGTCATACGATCCTCGCTTTATTTTCTGAATCACTCGGCGCGTAGTATAGGCGGCTAACCCACAATGATAAATTGATGAAAATTAAAGCATAGGATTAGTTTTTATAATCCGAAAAGCAAGCAATCGCTAATCAGAAAATCATGTTAACTTACGGTTAAAAAAGCGCCTATTTGCTTTTACGTTCCCCTGAGCTGTCATTATATTTATTTTGTTTGAAAGCCGTCTCCACACCCATGCGATACCTTGTCACTTGCACATGGCCGTGTCTTACTTATTAAAAATGGCGATTTATCGCTCGATTATCGATTAAAACCTGATAACATCAATGTTACACATGTCACTAAGGTGTTGACCATGCTTGCGTTTCTAGCCCGACACTCTGCGATCTTTCTTTTTATTGCTGCGCTGATTGGCTTTGCATTTCCAGCGGTATCGCTAGCGTTGTTTCCTTTTCTTCCCTATGTTTTGTTTGCGCTGATGCTATTTACACTGCTTGGCATCCACCAAGGTTTACTGGTAAAAGCACTGGGCCAGTGGCAAGTGTGGGTATATGCATTTATTCATGCGGTGGTATTAACGCTGATAACCTGTTCGATCGCTTGGTTATTGGGTGCATCGACAGGGTTATTACTCGCGATTAGTGGGGTCTGCGCAACCGGCTCCTTGTTTGCCACACCCGCCATTATCCGTTCGTTAGGCATGGACGCGCTGATCGCCATGGCCTACACCATCGCCTCAACGTTGCTGATGCCAGTTGTCTTATTCGTCAATTTAACAATATTCAGTGGTGATGCTTTTTCACTGGATTTACAAAGCTACGTGATTCGATTAGTGGTATTTATTTTCGGGCCCATGGCGTTCGCCGCGATTTTTCACGCGCTGGTCAAGCCCGAAAAACTCAAACGCATTCACGGCAAGCTCGCACAGTTTACTATTGTGCTGGTGTTTAGCTTTCCTTTGGGGCTGGTGGGGCCATTTGGAGAAACCTGGCAAAACGATCAAGCGTATGCCCTAGAACTGTTAGCAATTTCAGTCGCAATTTGCATGCTTTTTTTTACCATTGCCTTCGGTTTATACCGACGACAAGGACAAGCAGCCAGTATGATCGCCGCGGTGGCCGCCGTAAATCGCAATGTATTACTGACTTATACCGTTGCCGGCGTCGCACTTGGCCCGGTATTTTTACCCTTAATCGGTGCCATTCAGTTACCCATTTACCTACAGCCTCTTTTGGTTCGCTGGGCCATACGTCACGCGCATCGCGCTGACACGCAGGTACCCTAGCGCGGCTCGTTTATACAACCGGTACAAAATAAACCAAAGATGCCCAAGCTATCAGCCAAAAGCTAATCAACCCCACATCAAACCAATCACGTTTTTCCATCATCTTCACCTTTCGATAGTATGGCTACATTCAGAGCACCTATTACGGTTATCGACAATAACGATCCAAACTTAATCTAACGGCAATGTTATGCCGAACGTGCAACCTATCGATGAATAAGCAAAGGATGGGCCAAGTTATTGACCCCAACAGGTTTGAGTCTGATCGGGTGTACTCAAATAACACACTAAAGGCTGGCTCGGGAGCGTGAGTGCGTTTTGCTGCCGTGCATACCGAATAAAACACTCCGCCATTGATAAACCAATTGAGCGACGACGGCCTGTCTGCAGTGCGTCATAGCCCTCTTTACCTTGTGCCGTATAAGATGAGGACACACCGGTATATCGGTGCGCATCGTCCATCGCCACCCAATGCTCACCCCGTTTGATTTCTAATTGGGTGATGCGCTGCCCCATCGGGCGCCACGCTTCATAACGATAACGGATAGCGGCACAATACGGGAAACTGCCGGTCCCAAGACCAGCAACGCCATTGTTGGTCGCGTTGTTGATTGCCCCTTCTAACGCGCTGCGGATTTGTTCGCCTGTCACTCGATACGCGATCACGTCGATCGCAAACGGCAGCAGTGTACCGGCAATTAATGCAGCAGAAAGCGGGCCAGCGTTCAATCCAACTCGAACTCCTCCCGCATTATGTATCGCAAACTCCGCATCAATCCCTTGCTCACGCGCCGCCCAAAGAAAACTCTCGGTGACCAAAGGGGCCACGTCGCTACTACCTTCGCCGTCAGGGACGCGAACATGGCGTAAACGCTCGGGCACATGCGTGACAATATCACGCTCTAATTGTGCCACTTGTGGACGATATGTCTGTTGCAAGTGGCGTTTTAGATCTAAATCACTCGGCAAAATGAGTACATTCGACTGACTATTCAGATAGTCGCGCGCCGCTTGATAAGAGGTGTCGGTTAATTGCTGCTCGCGCGACGCATCCATCGCCAAACTGCGTCCAAGCAGCACGTAATTTTGACCATTAAAGGCTGTTGGCCGACCTTTTTCATCGATGGATAACGTAAAACGGCCAATAGATTGCGCATGGCACCCGGCTTGCACAATCCAAGTATCATTAACTTGATACCCGTATGGATCTTGGGCCTCGAGACCAATATTTTGAAAATCGCCTTGTAAGACATGTGTGTGCCCTCCCACAATCACATCAATGCCTTTGACTGCTGCTGCGAGTGCCTTGTCTTTGTCATAACCAAGATGGCTTAACAAAATAATGGTGTTGACCCCTTGAGCACGCAAATACGCCACCGTATTTTTAGCTATCTGGGTGGCAGGCAAAAACGGCGTATCGTGATCGGGATGTGCCAGTGCCGCCATTTTCTCAACCGCCAAGCTAAACAGACCAACCTGATGGCCCGCGTAGGTTTTGATCAGGGTGCTCGCACGTGCGTGCTCTGGCAGGTATGGCATCAAGCTAGGCTTATCGCTTACCCGTTTTTGCTTGTCTTTTGCTTCATCATCCACATGCCAATTACCGGCAAGTAAAGGAAACTTAATATCATCGAGAAAATCGGCAACGGGCCCATTGCCTTGATCCAGTTCATGATTACCGATGGCCATCGCGTCGATCCCAAGGCGATTAAGCATGTCGGCATTTGCTTTTCCTTTAAACAAGGAATAATACAGCGAGCCCTGGAAGCAATCACCGGCGTGCAGAAACAGAAAGCCGTGCTGATTTTGTTCAGCCTGATGACGAAAGTGCTTCACCGCCGATGCAATGCGTGCGAATCCACCGCAATTGGCATATACCCGTGTGTCTTCGCTATCTAAGCTGAGCGAGACAGGCGTAGACTCAAAGTGTGAGTGCGTATCGTTAATATGCGCGATGGTTAATGAGAATGGTTGTCGTGCTGTCATAATAATCCGTGCCACAACACAAAAGAAGATGATACAAGCTTAACATTGACATATACAAGAAAGGTTAAGTTTTTGATAGATTACTACCTAATCCACAACAGGGAAGCGTGACGATATGCAAGTGAACAAGACCAAAGTGGCTTTTATTGGCCTCGGCGTGATGGGATTTTCGATGGCCGGCCACCTGCAACGTAACGGCTACCCAACCCGGGTTTACAACCGAACCCCCGGCAAGGCCGAAAGCTGGTGTACAACCTATCAAGGACAGAGTGGATGTACCCCTGCTGAGGCAGTCACTGACGCTGACATTGTCTTTATGTGCGTAGGTAACGATGATGACGTACGCAGTGTGGTCTATGGCGACATTGGTGTGCTGGCCAATATGAAAAAAGGCAGTACCTTGGTGGATCACACTACCACCTCTGCAGAGCTGGCGACTGAACTTGCCGACGTGTGTAATCGACAAGGTATTCACTTTTTGGATGCGCCTGTCTCCGGAGGTCAAGCGGGCGCCGAAAACGGCAAACTTACTATTATGGCGGGTGGCGATCCTGCTGTATTTCGTCATGCTGAACCTGTGATGACTGTTTACGCCAGTGCGATTGAGCATATTGGCCCAAATGGTAGCGGCCAGCGCTGTAAAATGGCCAACCAAATTTGTATTGCCGGCGTTTTGCAAGGGTTATCCGAGGCACTCACCTTCGCGCAATCCGCTGATCTCGATATCGAAAAGATGATCAATGCCATTAAGCACGGTGCCGCGGGCTCCTGGCAAATGGATAATCGCGCATCGACCATGGCACAGGATCAGTTTGATTTTGGTTTTGCGATTGATTGGATGCGTAAAGATCTGGGCTTTTGTTTAGAAGAAGCCGCCAAATTAGGCGTGAACCTTCCCTTAACCGAGCAAGTGGATCAACAGTACAGGCAGCTGCAACAACGCGGATACGGTCGAAGTGATACCTCAGTCCTGATCAAGCAGTTTGATACGGATACTAAACCATCTTCATCAACCTAACCTAAAAATATGGCAATCCTCGGCACTTGAGGCCGAGGAAAGGCTAAACAAGGTGTATACTAAAGTTAACCAATAAGGAGGGGTGTAATGCCAGCTATCTATGTAATCTGCGCCATCGCCATGATCATTGGCCTGTTCACCTTATACGCACCCTCTATTGAAAAATGGTGTGATAAGCAGTTGAGCCCGAGCAAGAAAGATAAGTAGTTATTATTTAGTAGCACACCCCAGCTTTTCTCATCGATACCGTTAAGTGGTATGATGCGCGCCATTGTCGCGCCACTGACTTGTATGACGTTGGCGCATTCGCATCAGCAAGGTTGTACAAACATGGTTAACAACAAGATCCAGTGGTTTCCGGGCCATATGCACAAGGCTCGCAAAGAAATCGAAGAAGTCGTCCCTAAGATCGATGTGATCATCGAAGTGCTAGACGCACGCATCCCCTTTAGTAGCGAAAACCCTCTGATCCGCACACTGCGTGGCGACAAGCCAGTGATCAAAGTATTGAACAAACGCGATCTTGCCGATCCGGCTATGACAGATATTTGGATGGCCCACTTGGAGCAAGAGCAAGGCGTTTCAGCAATGGCGATCACCACGCAGCAGCAAAGTGAAGTCAATCGAATCATGGAGCGGTGCCGCGCACTGGCCCCTCATCGCGAAGCCATGGGTAAAAATATTCGCTCGATGATCATGGGGATCCCTAACGTAGGCAAGTCCACCATCATTAACAGCCTTGCTGGTCGAGTGATTGCAAAAACAGGTAACCAGCCCGCCGTGACGCGCCAGCAGCAACGGATTAACTTGCAAAACGGCGTAGTGCTCTCTGATACACCGGGAATTTTATGGCCAAAGGTTGAGAACCCACATAGCGGTTTTCGTCTCGCGGCAACCGGCGCTGTGAAAGATACAGCAATGGACTACGACGAAGTGGCTTTTTATACTGTGGAGTACTTGGCGAGTGCCTACCCCGAGCGGCTACAAGAACGCTATCAGCTTGATCTATTACCCGACACAGACATTGAGTTGATGGAAGCGATTGGTGCCAAGCGCGGTTGTCTGCGCGCGGGAGGGCGGGTTGACTTGCACAAAGCCTCGGAAGTGCTGTTGCATGATTTACGCGCCGGTGCGCTAGGTGGCCTCACGTTAGAGAAACCGGACATGATTGAAACCGAACTGGTGCAGGTTGAAGAAGACAACGCCCGCCGAGAGGAAGAAAAAGCCGCTAAAAAAGAGGCCCGCCGTAAGCGTTACCTCAAAAACAAGCGTTAATACAGCCAGTGACATGACAACAAGTCACATGCCAAAGGGGCATTCGGCCCCTTTGGCAAGGATGCAGCTAGACTTTAAATTGCCCCACTAATTGTTGCAACGCCGTATTTGCCGCTTGTAAATCATGTGCTCGCTGCTCGGTAGTTTGCCCATGTTGATGCAGCTTGGCGACGATATCACGGATAGACGTCATGGTTTGACTAATATCTTCAGTGACCTGGCTTTGCTCGGTGGCGGCTGTTGCGATTTGCGTGCTTAGCTCGTCAACCTGCGTCACCGATTGGGTCATGGTTTCAATCCGCTGCTCAACCTGTTGGCTACTCTCTGAAGATGAGACACACTGCTCTCTCGTCTCCTGCATGGATTGACTAGCCTGTGTCACAGCGTCACTGACCTGTGCCAACATCTTATCGACTTCACCGGTGCTCTGTTGCGTCCGCGAGGCGAGGTTTCTCACTTCATCCGCGACAACCGCAAAACCGCGTCCCTGGTCGCCCGCCCGAGCCGCTTCAATCGCCGCATTCAAGGCCAGTAAGTTAGTCTGTTCTGCAATATCACCAATCACGCCGAGAATCGATTCAATTGCTTTAGTATGCTCTCGCATTTGCGCGACTTTTTGCTCACTGGTTTCCACGTTATCGACAAGGGCTAAGACACTGCGTGTCGATGCCTGCGTCTCTTCACGCGCTTGCTGGGCTTCTGATTGCATCTGACGCGTGACATCATGGCTTTGATTAACGTTTTCCGCGACATCAGAAGCAGAGGCACTTAGCTGATTAATCGCGGTAGCAACGCCTTCTGTTTCTCTTACATGGGCATCTAATGTCGATAAGGTTTGGCTAGCATCATGACTGATTTGCTCAACATAGTTCGAACAGGTTTGATTTGCGCTCATCACTTTCTGTACTAAGTCTTGCAAGTACGCGATGAAGTCATTCACTGAATGAGAGATGCTATCCAGCTCATCATTACCTTTTGTCGGCAATCGTAGTGTGAGATCCGCATCGCCTGAAGATAAGCTATCCACATTTTGCTTAAATGTCGCAAATCGGCCATGAAGTCGCTTAAAGGCAATGAGCATGACCACGAGCAATAAGCCGATAAGAGGTAACTGGATCCAAGCAAGGGTGGTGAGAATTTTATCGCTCAGCGCCGTGAGTGCCGAGGTTGGCTTGGCAACGACCAGCGTCCATGGCGTACCAGAGACTGGCGACAGCAATAAAGTTTGCTCCTGGTCTTTACCTTCAAAGATCAAACGCTGCGTCTGTTGATTTAGAGCCGTATCAATAGCCTTGGCAAAAGGCGTGTTGAAACGTGAGACCGATTTAAGTACATCGTCACGCGTGAAACCACCACGGCTTTGGCTAAGGATCTTGCCATCGGATTCCACAATGGCAATGTTGGCATCTAAGGCTTTTTGCTTTTCCGCGACCAGTTGGTTAAAAAAGCCAAGGGTGACATCAATGGTTGCTACACCATATAAGCTGCCTTGCTGATAAATCCCCATGGCACAATTGGTACGAGGCTGAGCGCTGGCACCATCTTTATAAGCATTGGCCCAAACGCATGCTCCCCGAGGCGCATTTTGACCCGCACGATGCCAAGGTTGGGTGTAATAATTTGGGGCCTCGTCGCTATTCCAGTAAGTATTTTCAACCAATTGTCCGCTATCATCACGGTGATAAAAGGTGGAGGCGCGATCAACGCCCGCGAGGCGTTTATTAGGTAGTGGCCATATACCGCCTCCAAATACCAGAGGGTTGCCGTACTGATCAATAAGGTGCGGTAGTTGGGTATCGATTTGGGCGCTGGTTAAGGTTGGGATAAGTTGCGTAATGGCGCGCTGCTGCGCTTTTACCTCACGAAGGGCGAAGGTAATATCGCGGCCCACTTCATTCAGGTTAAGCTTAAGTCTTTCTTCTCCCTCTTTTTTTAGCGTCGGTGCAATCCATGTCTGTATGCTAAAAACAGTTAGGATCGTCGCGATCAGTAAAAAGACGATCAATCCGATACTGTATCGACCTTGTATGGTGGCAAAAGGTGATCGAGTCGGTTGCATGAACATTCCCTATTTTATTTACAACTTAGAGATATGAGTATAAGACACCGAAATCTTGTGTTGTAAAAAAAGCGTGGGGGGACATCACATTATGTGTACGCAGTTATAAAAAACCCGTCGTACCGAAGTACGACGGGCGTATGCTAATGCCTTTATGTGATTATCATTGTTTATGACGTCACATCCACCAGCGCATCGGCCAACCTATCGATGTGTCGCTCTGCCAGACCAGCAATGTTGATCCGGCTATCTCCTACCGCATAGACGCCGTGTTTGTCTCGCAACTGATGGATCTGCTCACCAGTCAAACCAAGTACGGAAAACATACCACGATGGTGTTGGATAAAATCAAAATAACCGTCACCTGTGCGATCGCGAAGGGCTGACGTCAGGCCTTCTCGTAAGGCATTAATGCGGGTGTTCATGGCTTTAATTTCATTGCGCCATTGCTGCGTAAGCGCATCATCCGTCAAAATGGTTTCGACAATTGCGGCACCGTGATCCGGTGGCATGGTATAGGTGCTGCGCGCCAGTTGCATGATGCGCCCTTTCGCATTCTGCGCTTCTTGGGCAGATTTACCCACCACAATCGCCGCGCCTGTACGTTCTCGATACAAGCCAAAACTCTTAGAGCAAGATGTCGCAATTAATAGCTCTTCAACATTATCGGCTAAAAGACGCAAACCCCGAGCATCTTCTTCTACCCCATCACCAAAGCCTTGATAGGCAATATCAACAAAGGGGGTAAATCCGTTGCGATTTGCAAGCTCTGTGATCGCTTCCCATTCCTTCAGGCTTATATCAGCACCCGTGGGGTTATGACAACAACCGTGTAACAATACCACATCGTCGGCGCCCGCCTGTGATAAGGCATTCAGCATGGCATCGGCATCCACCATTTTGGTCTCACGATTAAAATACGGATAGAATTTCACCGTCAGGCCTGCCGCTTCCATCACCGGCTTGTGATTCACATAGCTGGGGTCTGTCAACCATACGGTGGTCACCGGCTTCGCGAGATTCATCAGATCGGCCAGCATACGCAGCGCCCCACTTGCGCCTGGTGTTTGCACGGCGGCACAACGGTCATATGCGTCCGTCCCTTTGAGTAAGAGATCGACCATAGCTTGGTTGAAGTTTTCATTGCCGGCCAGGCCAACATAGGCTTTCGTTTGCTGAGTTTGCGCTAGGGATTGTTGTGCCGCTTTAACGGCTTGCATAATTGGCGTTTGACCATGACTATCACGGTAAACGCCAATGCCTAAGTCCATTTTATGCTCACGCGGATCGTCACGATAAGCCAGTGACAAAGAGAGAATGGGATCCTGCTGGGCAGGCGAGAGCAGATCTAACATAGTAATACGTCCTTTTAAGCCTGGATGCTCAAGATACGCTATACCCTACCCCATGCGGGAAAATTGGCAACCTCTTACCCGCGATTCTCTTG
Source organism: Salinivibrio sp. MA440 (assembly GCF_001996265.1). Classification (NCBI taxonomy): domain Bacteria; kingdom Pseudomonadati; phylum Pseudomonadota; class Gammaproteobacteria; order Vibrionales; family Vibrionaceae; genus Salinivibrio; species Salinivibrio sp. MA440. The sequence goes on along the minus strand of NZ_MUFI01000022.1, from coordinate 34,319 downwards.
TCGATGTTGCGCACGCTCGGACAGAAAGTGTACGCATTGGTTGGCACTCCCCCGCCATACGAGGTTTGGATCGGCCTCTGCTTGGATAAATTTGCCGTCGATCAACACATCAATCAACGCCACCACCTCTTGCTGCTCAGAGGATAATTGTTCCAGCGTGTAGCCTGTCCACAACCAAATGTCTTTATCCGGGGCACTTAACACCACTTCTTGTAACAATTTTTTTACACTGTCGAGGTTAGCAGGATGCAAAGGATCGCCACCACTTAACGATAAACCGCGCCGCGGGATCCGTGTATCGAGAAGATCACGAATGATCTGATCTTTAATCACATCAGTGAAAAGGTGGCCACTTTTCAGCGGCCATGTGGCTTTGTTATAACAGCCCCGACATTGATGCTCACAACCTGAGACAAACAAAGTGCAGCGCGTGCCAGGCCCATTGACAATATCGACCGGGATATACTGGTGATAATGCACGATATACTCCCTACATATGTTTAACGCGGCGGATCACTTCTTGCTGCTTACCTGGGTTAAATGGACGTGTATCCGGGCTACCCAAATAGCCACAGACGCGACGAGTCACCGACACGCGCGCTGGGTCGTGATTACCACATGCCGGACAGGTAAAGCCTTTGCTGGTGCAGTCAAATTCGCCGGTAAACCCACATTCATAGCATTCATCGATCGGCGTATTGGTGCCATAGTACGGCACGCGATCGTAGCTATAATCCCAGACGTTCTCCAACGCTTCTAAATTATGCTGGATGTTGGGATACTCGCCATAGCAAATAAAGCCACCATTGGCTAAGCGTGGATAGTCCATTTCGAAATCGATTTTATCGTAAGGTGTGACTTGTTTTTCCACGTCGAGGTGGAAGCTGTTGGTGTAATAGCCCTTATCCGTCACCCCTTCAAGCACACCAAAGGCTTGCGTATCAAGCTGGCAAAAACGACTACAGAGATTCTCACTCGGGGTGCTATACAAACTAAAGCCATAGCCTGTTTCTTCTTTCCAGCGTTCGGTCGCATCATGCAAGTAGGCGACAATCGCTTTCGCTTTCTTTTGCTTGACCACGCTGTCGTAAAGATGCGGCGTGCTGCCATAAAGGGCATTAATCGTTTCGTGTAGGCCAATATACCCTAGCGAAATCGATGCTCGGCCATGTTTGAAAATCTCACTGACTTCATCATCTGGGTTAAGGCGGATCCCACATGCACCTTCCATGTATAAAATGGGCGCCACGCGGGCTTTTACCCCTTTAAAACGCGCAATTCGAGTATCGAGTGCCTGACGAGCAATATTTAACGTTGCATCGAGGCGCGCATAAAAGGCGTCTTCATCCCCTTCTGCTTCAATCGCCAATCTGGGTAAATTGACACTGACCACGCCTAAGTTATTCCGCCCTTCATGGATCAATTCGCCGTTTTCTTCATAGTCACTTAAGAAGCTTCGGCAGCCCATCGGGGTTTTAAACGAACCGGTGACCGATACAACTTGGTCATAATTGAGAATATCGGGATACATTCGTTTTGAGGCGCATTCAAGCGCAAGTTGCTTGATGTCATAGTTCGGATCGTCAGGCTGTCGGTTTAAGCCCTCGCGAATGCAAAAGACCAATTTAGGGAACACAGCGGTTTTGCGATTTTCGCCCAAACCGGCAATACGGTTGGCTAAAATAGCACGTTGTACCGCACGTGCAGACCATGATTCACCGAGCCCTAACCCAAACGTAACAAACGGGGTTTGCCCATTGGCCGTATGTAAGGTGTTTACCTCATACTCCAACGATTGAAACGCATCAAAGCACTCTTTATCGGTTCTTGCTCGCGCATATGCCTCAGGCTCAGTAATGGCCCATTCTCGCGCCACAAGTAAATGTTTTTGGTAGCTTGCTTCAACGTAAGGCGCTAACACCTCATCAATACGATTGATGGTGGTGCCACCGTATATATGACTCGCCACTTGCGCGATAATTTGTGCCGTCACCGCTGTGGCGGTCGAAATCGACTTAGGCGGGGCAATTTCTGCGTTCCCCATTTTAAAGCCTTTTTGCAACATGCCGGCTAAGTCAATCAACATGCAATTAAACATGGGGAAGAAAGGCGCATAGTCTAAATCGTGGTAATGAATTTCGCCTGATTCATGGGCGCGGACAACGGCGCTCGGTAGCATGTGCTGTTTGGCGTAATGCTTCGCCACGATGCCCGCGAGTAGATCGCGTTGCGTCGGAATAACTTTGCTGTCTTTGTTGGCGTTTTCATGCAGCAACTCGGTGTTCGTTTGACCGACCAACCCTTGTACCTCATGATTCAATCGCCCTCGGCGCTCTCGTGCAATGTCTCTATCGTGGCGGTATTCAATGTACGCGCGCGCGACCGCTTTATGCGGGCCAGCCATAAGCACATCCTCTACCGCATATTGGATGTGATCGATATCTACTTCGGCATCGCCAGCAAATTGCGTCGCAATGGTATCCGCTAAACGACGAATCGCCTCATCAGTCAATGGGCATGATTCAACGTCACGCAGCGACTGCGCTGATTCTCGCGCACACGTCACCGCCTGAACGATACGATCTGCATCAAATGGGACGCGTGTTCCGTCGCGCTTAATTACCGCTGGCATATGCCCTCCACACCATATATAGGATTATAAAAACATCATAAACACAAGATGTGGAATTAGATAGCAAATGCGGGATCGATTGTGTTGACTCAGATCATCGAACTTTCGAATAACCAAAGTCGACCGTTCAAACGCCTATCTGTTCTCCAATTTGCTGATCTGTATTGTTGCAATTATTAGCGAAAATCAAACCTTGTCCGCAATTTGATCGCGAACTCACCTAGACGTTGAATATTTGCAGTAGGATCACGGTGAAAAGCAAATGATTAAGGTAAGGGGCAATCGTGCTTCGACGCGTCGGACTGTTGGTGCTGCTAGGGCTATATGTTGCCCCAAGCTATGCACTCACGGTAGCAACATGGAATTTTGAATGGCTAACCTTAAAGACCGATCAACGGGCTGGTATTCGCCATGAAGAGGATTACCTACAACTCGCGGCCATATTGGCGCAGATCTCTCCAGACGTGTTGGCATTTCAGGAGGTCGATAGCCCTGAGGCGTTAGCCCGTGTGATACCAAAAGAAAAATATAACTATTACTTTTCCGACCGTTACGCCGCACTCAAATCCTCTTCTCACAGTCAGCAGCTGACTGGCATCGCCGTGCGCAAAGGTTGGCAGGTGGACGATCGGAAGGATTTTCGTGAGATTGCCTTACCCGGACTGTTTGGCCTCCCTTCTTTGCGTTATGGCGCCTATGTGGTGATCACGCCTCCTGGCCATGCACCTATTCACGTGTTATCCGTTCATCTCAAGTCGGGATGTTTTCACCAACGCCAAGGCACAAGCAGCTGTAAAAAACTGAGTCAACAATTCAGAGCGCTCGCGGAATGGCTCGCGGTTCGTGATGATAAAAACGTTATCATTGCCGGCGACTTTAATCGCTATATCGGAGAAAATAATGATCCATTTTGGCATACATTTAACGCTCATCGCCTTGAAATCGATGCCAATCCCCCCAACATCGTCAACGTCACCAAAAACGTGCGAGCACGCTGTAAAGCACGGCGTTACAATTGGCGCACTCAAACTTGGAACCAGGTGATGTACAGCCGCTTAGTGGATCATGTTTTGGTCTCTGAGCCTCTTGCCAATCAATGGCAGTACAGTTTTCAGTATCAGTTTGACTACCACAAGGTAATGACATATCGACTCAGCGATCATTGCCCGATTGTTGCGCGCTTCGACATTGAGTCGGCGTCGAAATAGATTGACCCAATCGCAAAAGGTTGAGAAGGTCTTAATGCCGCTAGGAATGTCATGGTATTGACACAGTGAGCCGTTAGCCTTGCTATATGTGATGGGTTAACGATCACTCAAGGAGAAAAAATGAACAGTTTACAGCATCAGGTTATCCCAACAGATGATGACCTGCTAGCCGATTATCTTGATGATACATCGGCGCATCATCGCCCCAACATAGCGGGCCACAATGATGTCTTTAGTGATGATATTGAAGACGCCACACGCTAATCTGATTGCCTCAGCGTTAATTTAACTTCACGCTGACAACGCGTCATCCTACCCTTGTTACGTTGTCAGCAAATCCACCGACGTGTCGATATATTATGAAAAAAGCTCTCTCTGCGGTGCTGTTATGCGCCTCTTTTCTGTCTTTTCAAGCCCTTGCGGCCCCCGAACTGATAGCCAAATCAACCCTTGATTTTGGTGACTTCGAAAAAACAGCGAATGTCGAGATCGAGGGCAATATTCAAGACGATGTACTTCGTCTTGTTGAGCGTGGTGTCAAAGAAGAAGAAGCTGACTACTTTGTGATTAACCAAGTCAGTGAAGATACCCACAAAGAGGTATTGATCGTGTCGGTGACCCTCTACCGTGAGTTCACTACTGACAATCAAAAACGCTTTGAGAATCGGCTCGGATAAGCATGAAATGATAAGAGAGGTAGGTACGAGTGCGTCCCAGCGTCGACCTACCTAACGCTTTAGGCTTTCCTTTGTTACACTTCTGCACTTTATAACGATAAGAGCAATGTTGTGATTGGAACCTTAAATAAAATGCGCACCGAAGCAGGCGCATCCGTGCAGTATTTTCTCCGTGTCGGTGAGCAAGAACTACACCTTAACCCGCTACTGGGCCACACGCTCACCCTGACACACACTGGCAATATCTTTTGTGATGCGTGCGGTCGAAAAACCAAAAAAAGCTATTCACAAGGTCACTGTTATCCCTGCATGAAGAAGCTAGCGCGCTGTGACATGTGTATTATGAAGCCTGAAACCTGTCATTATGCACAAGGGACATGCCGGGAGCCTGAATGGGGCGAGCAGTTTTGCATGACCGACCACATCGTGTATCTCGCCAACACGTCTGGGCTAAAAGTCGGGATCACACGCGCGAACCAAATGCCAACCCGCTGGCATGATCAAGGCGCCACGCAGGCCTTGCCAATCTTCCGTGTGAAAACCCGCCATGTATCTGGCCTGGTTGAGGTGGCAATCGCTAAACACGTTGCCGACAAGACTAACTGGCGTGCGATTCTCAAGGGGGACAACGACGTACTTGATTTACCAACAGAAGCGGAACGCCTCACCCAGGCCATTGCATCCGAGCTTGCTGATATCCGTTTACAATTTGGTCAAGATGCCATTGTGCCGGCTGAGCAAGACGCTCTGACATTTAGTTACCCTGTCACTGAGCATCCAACCAAGATAAGCTCCCACAACTTTGATAAAAATCCGCACGTAAGCGGTATATTGAAAGGAATAAAGGGCCAATATTTGATTTTCGATACTGGCGTGATCAATGTGCGTAAATTTACCAGCTATGAAGTCACGGCTTCGCACGAGTAACTGACACTTGGGGTTCCCCTATAACCGTGCAAGGCTACCCACAGACTTGCACGGTGTCTGCTTTTATCGGTGTGCTTTATCAGTCAGCACCGCCATCGTAAGACGGCTCACGCATATATCGCGGCCGCGTTCATCTTGGAGGGTAATACTCCAAACTTGCGTGGTTGCCCCAAGATGAATCGGGCGTGCGACCCCGGTCACTGTGCCTTGTCGCATCGCGCGTAAATGATTGGCGTTAATATCGAGGCCGACGCAGTATTTCCCTTCAGGCACACACATATTAGCGGCGAGTGATCCCAAAGTTTCAGCCAACACCACCGACGCACCGCCGTGCAACATGCCCAGCGGTTGATGCGTATGCGCGGCAACCGGCATGGTGCCTGTTAAGCTGTTGTCATCAAACGCCGTATAAATAATCCCTAAATGCTCAACCAAGGTATTCGCCGATGAGGCATTTAGCCCCGCGAGCGACATGTCTTTTTTCCAAATGCTCACCATGTCTCACCTATTATTCATTCAATAACCGCTAACGGTTGCCCTGATGATCAACGTCGACTAGCGCAACACGAAGAAAGCAGCACCGTAGACGCCGGGGCGATAAGACAGTACATTACCTGTACTAACTGAGCGCCGTTCACGGCATGCTTCGGTCACGCCCATGTTAGGTAAAACGATACAGGAAACAATCATGCGACGCACGGCCCACGCAGTCATTCTGTCTATCTGCTTCATTCTCACACTTACAGCCTGCTCAAATTCACCCACAGGCCGGAATCAGCTTTTGCTCTTTTCTGGCAATCAAATGGCTGACCTAGGCCAGCGTTCATTTGAGGAAATGAAGCAATCCCAGCCAATCAGTCAGGACAAAGCCGTGAATACGTACGTACAGTGCGTGACTCAAGCGATTTTAAAAGTGGTTCCGCCTCAATCAAATTTTTCCGAATGGGAAGTGGTGGTGTTCGACAGTGAGCAAGTGAATGCGTTTGCTTTACCAGGCGGAAAAGTAGGCGTCTATACCGGCCTACTCAATGTCGCAGAGACGCCCGATCAATTAGCAGCGGTTATTGGTCATGAAATTGGTCATGTATTAGCCGATCATAGTAATGAACGTCTTTCTCGCTCTCAACTTGCCGCACTGGGGCTAACGATTACCGGTATGTCTCTATCAGATAGCCCTCATGCCGCCATGGCAATGGCCGGTTTAGGACTTGGCGTGCAAGTCGGTATTTTGCTGCCCTATAACCGCGCGCAAGAATCAGAATCGGATAAAATTGGCCTACAGCTGATGCATCAAGCCGGTTTCAATCCGAGTGCCAGTGTCGATCTATGGCGCAATATGGCCAAAGCGTCTGATGGCGCACCACCCGAGCTGCTCTCGACGCATCCGTCTCCCAACACTCGCATAAAAGCACTCGAGTCAGGTGTGTCTCACTTACCTAATGTTCCCCACCGTATGAAAGCGCAGTGTCAACGCCCGCGTACAAACTAATCATATGCAAACATTGTATTAACAAAGTGAATTCACTCACAAAGGCACTACCTATCGTGACTGATAAGCGATGAAGCACAGTAACCCCTACCCTTGTCACACAAATCATTAACCTCTGTGTTACGCTTAGTCTAGGTTTTAGTGGGTAGTGATTCTGTGTGATTAAGCAGTCTTTCATCTTATTGATTTGCATACTATGGGCGCCGTTTACGTTAGCAACGTCACAACCCCATGCAGATTTATTTGATCAGATGTTTGAAAAACATGCACTGGTCATGATGCTAATCGACCCTGATAAAGGCGATATTCTTGCTGCTAACACAGCTGCCAGCGAATTTTATGGATATTCGCGTGATACGCTGGCGCAAATGAACATCTCAGAGATTAACGATTTATCCCCTCAATCGGTTGCAGAAGAACGAAAGCTGGCAGCATTAGAAAAACGTCGTTATTTTGTGTTCCGTCACCAGTTGGCCGATGGCTCAACCCGTACCGTTAAAGTCTCATCGGTTCCGGTTTCTTACCGCGGCAGTCCAGTGCTTTTTTCTATCGTCACCGACATCAGTGAATTTCGCGCCACACAAGAATCCTTGTGGCATTACCAAAATCGTCTAGAGCACATGGTTGATGAACAAACTCAACAGCTTGAAAAACGCACAGACCACCAACTGATTGCGACTTCACTGGTTATTATCTTTCTCGGTGTGGTGTTGACCACAATGTGGCTGGTGTTACGCAAAAAACGCCGCACCGAATATGAGTTACAACTTGAACGTGGTCGTCTCGATGAAATTATCCGTGGTACACATGTAGGCACGTGGGAGTGGCACGTCCCGAGTGGTCAGCTGGTAGTGAATGATCGCTGGGCCGAAATCATCGGATACAGCCAAAAAGCGCTTTCTCCGATCACGATAGAAACATGGAAGTCACTCTGTCACAGCGAAGACTATGTCCATGCTCAAGAGAAAATACATTCAGCCTTTGGTGACTTAACGCCAAACTATGAATGTGAGTTCAGAATGCTGCATAAAGAGGGTTTCTGGGTCTGGATATTATCGAAAGGCAAGGTGATGGAGTGGGATCGGAGCCATAATCCAGTCCGGATGGTTGGTACACACCAAGATATTAACGAAACCAAGCGTTTGTACCTGCAGTTTGAACACATGGCCCATACAGATACCTTAACAGGTGCCCTCAATCGAATGGCATTCAAACAACGCGCCGACCAAGCACTGGTCCAAGCTCGGCAGCAAGGTGCGCACTTTTCTTTACTTTTTATTGATTTAGACGGCTTTAAAGCAATTAACGATACCTACGGCCATGACGCAGGTGACAGCGTACTCGTGGAAACCACAAAACGCATGAGTAGTAGTATTCGCAATTCTGATACGCTTGCTCGCCTTGGTGGCGATGAATTTGCCGTATTGCTCGAATACACCAGCCATCCAGATGACGCGGGGCGCGTGGCTGAAAAAATAATTGCCGGTTTAAGCCAGCCCTTTCATGTCAATAACAATCAAGAAGTCACACTCTCAGCGAGCATAGGTATTGCCTGTTACCCTGAACATGGTGAATCGTTTGAGTCGTTATTAAGTTGCTCGGACGCCGCCATGTATTATGCAAAAAGGACATTAAACGGCGGCATTTTTGCGTACTGTGATCCCAAACGAGACACGATTTGACCTTAAAAGCTCGCTCCACCTCAAAAACAAAAATAAGCCTTATCTAAAAAATCGAGTCGCAACCAGTAATTTCGCTATGATGACGCGCAGTACTTACTCTATGATGACGCTATAGCTTTAGGGCTTTGACTCGCTAATGCCTCATTGGTCACATCTTGAATCGAAATAAACATATGATTCACTTCACCACGCGTATTGGCCATCGGATGCATGGTGATATTTTGGTACATAAACGGTAACTGTCCGGTAATCGGGCGCACATGACGGCAGCGAAACAAATAAGGCCGCTGTTGCCAAACAATGAAACTGCGACACCGTAATTCGAAAACCGGCTGAGACTTGGCGCGAAACCAGGACGCATTGATCTCGGGAAACACGTCGAACAGCGAACGACCTTGTACATCTTTCGCATGTTTGCCGCTATGGTGGATCATAAATCCGTTCCACATTTGGATGTGAAAATCGCGATCGAGTACGATTAATCCCATATCGATATGCTGCACCATATCTAGCATCCAATGGAATTGATCAAAATCTTGTGTGCTCATTCCATTACTCCTCATCCATCAGGTACGCTAACTTGGCATCCAGTAGCGGTAGTGATTCGTCCAACAACAGCAATAGAAGATCGCATTTTATCTCGGTACCATCAATCTGATAACTGACCTCAATGGTCACTGTTCGCTTCCATGAACCCTTCATCGCCGAGATCAATTGGTCAACGTCAGCATGTTGTCCAAGTAAGGCCGGATAGCTTTGCGAAAACTCTAACGCCGCCTGATCGCCCAGTCCGCGGAGAAAAGCGCTGATTAAAATGTTGCTCACATCCACAAGGAGCTCTAATTCATTATCCACCGATCCGTCGTCTGGGTAGTCGAGCAGTTGGATCATTTCCGTAATACTCGAGTCACTGATCAACATCAGCGCTTCACCAGCGATCCCTTCACCACTAAAGCCTTGGCACACCCCATTCATGGTGTTGGACTGGGCCAGATGGCGAATCGTCATGGTTAATTCAGTCACCTCAAACACATTCACTTGCGGCAAAGGCATATGGACAAACACACCGCAGTGCCGGGCGAGTTTATCCGCCGCCTGGCCCATGGCAATGTTCACGACTTCCATATAAATATCACGACGGCTCAGTTTTTCGTGCGACGTTTGCGCACGCTGAGTATCTAAAGTGGATGTATTAGGCAAATAGGCTTTGATTAACGCATCGACCCGCTCGCGACTAATCGGTTTTTTAACAAAGTCTTTCGCGCCTCGCTCCAACACTTGCTGCTGTGCTAATGGCTGGATATCACCCGACACCACCACAACCGGAGTGGTCATGCCCGCTTTTTGCATAGCCTCTAACGTTTGATAACCGTCTAATTCTGGCATGGTCAAGTCTAGAAACATGATGTCAATCGGCTGACTGTTGAGCACGTCGAGTGCCACTTTACCGTTTTCAGCAAAGTGCACGTCAGCATCGAGGTCTTGAGGCAAGGTTCGAGATAGCTGTTTGCGCGCCAGGGCAGAATCATCGGTGATCAATATTTGTTTGGTCAAAAGCCTCTCCTTTTCGACTTCTTAGCTGAGAGTATGGCAGCGTGATCACTGTAAGCATAAACCAAGTTCGCCAGGTATGAGGTCGAACCCGTAAAAATCACTGAGATTCTTTGAGATCGCTAAGGATTCACGTTTGATTGCGTGACATCGTGTTCGCACAGATAGCTCAGCCGGTCGGGGCGAGTCATCAGCATCGGGGCATGCACGTAGAAATGACGTAAACAGGTTAAACACAGCTGGACGCATTGATAGACTTTTTCACGGATGGTCTCAGGATCGTCATCAAACTCCCCAGTTAACAAGGCACGCCAATCCTCGGCAAGCTGATCAATCATAGCAAGGTCCGTCTCTTGCTCGATAATATGCGTCAGCGCCGCTTTTATCGGGACAATGTCTTCACTGGCAGCAAATATATTGCGTAACGCAATAATCACATCCATCAAGGCATCTTGTGTGACCGGTTTTTTTGCTGCCGCATAGAGGCGAGACATGGCCAATCGAATCCCGCTGGAATCGGTATCATCCACCAGCATGCTCCAACGCTCAATATCCACTAAGTCTTCATCACCAATTGCCACAGGATCGCTGGTTTCCGCTACGGTGCTAAAATCTTGTCGTCGGTTGTCCAATGAAAAGGGATCAATACGCCACACCCACTCTGGCGCGACAAATGCCTTATGTTGGCCAAGATAACAAAGCGCCATGCATAAAATGATATTCAGCTCGGTAGTTTGCTGCTCGCCCTCGGCATCCAGAACCTCCTCGGGCCAATCATCGTCTTCAAGAAAGTCGCCAAAGTTGATCGCAAATGCGTAGCCAGACTCTAACATAAAGCCATTATTCCGGCGCTTCGCCATCAGCCCCGCCGCTTGTAAGACATATTCAGCAATACCCGGGGTGTAGCGCCGTACACTGCCCCATTTGGTATCGAGTTCGGCCAAATTCGTGAGCGCCGCATTACGAAATCCTACAAACATGGGAATATGCGCGACCTCACCATCGGCAAGGCTGCGTGCCATGTCTAACATCTCTTGGACGGTAGTCACGAAACGGTCAGCACTGACCACGCCACGTATCCGCATTAAGTCATAACTATTGACCAAAATGGAGACAGGGAGACTGGCTAAACTCACCATGCCGCGATGCCCGGTGGCATCTTTATAGTCACCACACGTTTGTTGTGGCTCTTTGCCAGTGGTGGTGAATAATCTTGATAAGGCAGGATCGGCCGCCATCCGCTTTTGCACCAACTTACTAATAGGGAATTGCTCAATAGCTGCGGTCAGGTAACCTGCTCCCCGATAAAAAAGGTGCGGGCGTTGTCCCGCCTTAATCAGAAACAAGGGATACAACTCACCGGCCAGTTGGCAAAATGCACTGGTCAAGGGGTCGGCGGTGGTGATCCGCGTGGCGAGCTCTCCCCCTTGTTGTGCCCGCCACACATTAAAGACATGACGACCATTTTGCATCACATGGGGGAGGCGATAAAAAAAAGATTGTTCACTTTCTCCCTGGTCAACCGCGGATACCCGTAGCTGACGGCACAGCTCAATATACTGGTTCAGCGTGTCTCGCTGGATCCGGCTTAGTCCGAGTTTCTGCATTAAAATTAAGCGGCCTTCGGCCTCTGTGACATTCAAGATGTAACTCACCACACGGTGGCCCATCGCCTTCACAAAGTGCGGTATGGCCGGATAGGACATCATACTTCCTAACCTTTCGTGAATAAGGAACACGTATACATATCGGCACACATCCTCAAAACTATAAAAATCAAAAAGGCGTCAAACCAACAACGCCAACGAGCGAATAGGCTATGGCATCCTCCCAACGCTTTCCCATGTTTACCTAAGTATAGCCATTTCAATCATTAATCTTTCGATGACAAACCCAGAAACAATTTTGCGCACAAAGGGGATGACGAGGCCTTGACCAATTGATGACCCCCATCTATTCTAGCGTACAAGTGTACGCTTAAATAAAGATAAGAGTTATGGAAACCAAAACGACAACCTCACCGCCACAAAAACCACGTTTGATTTGGCTAAATATCAGCGTATTTACGCTCACGTTTTTCATCGCAGTCATTGGCACCCCGCTTTGGGCTTGGCACCATGGTTTCGATTGGATGCAGATCACCGCACTGATTGTCGCCTTTAGTTTTTGTGGGCTGTCGATAACGGCAGGTTATCACCGCTTATGGGCCCACAAAACTTATCAAGCCCATCCGGTCCTGCGGTTTATTTTTGCCATTGGGGGCGCGTTTGCACTCCAAAACAGTGCCCTTCATTGGTCATCCGATCACCGTATTCACCATCGTCACGTAGATGACAACGATGTCGACCCTTACTCGGCGAAACGCGGCTTTTGGTTCTCGCACCTAGGCTGGATGTTACGTGAATATCATCCCGACCGTTATGGTGATTACAGCAATTGTCGTGACTTGCAAAAAGACAAGATCGTGATGTGGCAGCACAAGCACTACTTGGCCCTGACACTGGCAACCAACTTTGGTTTTCCTATCGCGTTTGGCGTGATTCACGGCGATGTTGGGGGGGCCATTTTACTGGTCGGCTTCACACGATTAGTGCTCAGCCACCATACAACGTTTTTCATTAACTCCTTGGCCCACGTATGGGGAAGTCAACCGTACACCGAGAAGAATACAGCCCGCGATAATGGTGTTTTAGCCTTTATGACCTTTGGTGAGGGGTACCATAATTTCCATCACATCTTTGAGAATGATTACCGCAACGGCATTCGCTGGTGGCAATTTGATCCAACGAAGTGGTTAATTAAAACGGCCTCTTGGCTTGGGTTGGCTGAAAAGCTGCGTGTTACGCCGGAAGAAAAGATAGAAAAAGCACGGGCGACAATGCAGCTTCAGCGTGCAACGCAAAAGCTAAGCAATAAGCCCAATGCCGCGCATCGCTTGCAAATTCTACAACAAGAATACGATACCTTGGTGGCGAAGATGGCTGATTACTACACGCTCAAAAAACAATTACTGGCATTTGAACGCGATAAATTCCGCGAAAAAGTAGAAAAGGCCGAGTTAAGTCAGCAATATCAAGATTTGAAACTGCGTTTTCATCAACAAAAACGCAGCTGGCAAGTACTCACAGCGAAATACGCCAGCTAACCCAACGTCATCGTCAACGTCGATAAAAATCGGTCAGTGATACTGACCGGTTTTATTGTCATTTTCTATAACGGCGTGATTTATTCGGCCGGCGGCTCGAGAAACGAAAGCAAGATGGTTTCTAACTCATCCCACGGTAAGGGTTGGATATCAATCACCTCAATCCGTGACTCTGCCGTTTCAATCGACATGGGTGTGACGGTGACAACCTGATTGGCAACGTTAAACGCAAAAAATCCCTCTTCGGTGTTTACCACCGCCTTGATTCGCTGAGCATTGAGATTGCTAAATAACCCATACAAGGCATCAAAGGGAAAACAACAGTGCGCGGCAAATAACCAACCACAACTGACATAGCCCTGCCCCTGATTTTCTTTGCGGGTAAAAATGTCATCTGGACCCAACGCAAGCGTGGTCATCGGCTCAGCATTGCTGTGATGATGGTGATAATGCGCTTTGCGATCTTGCCGAGGTAGCGAAAGCCATGCCGTCTCGAGCGCGCCGTGTTCAACGCCAGTCACCAAGCTTTTCTTGCCATCAAACGCCGCGACATAATCATAAAACGTTGCGATTTGCCCTTCAATACACTGATCGAGCTTGTTGGCGACCACCACATCCGCTAACGCGATTTGATCGTGAAAATTCTGATTTTCACGATAACGCACATCGTCAATGCAACGCGGGTCCACCAAGGTCATCGTCGCGCGTAGCGACAAATGGGTATCGAAAGGCGGCTGGGTAAGCTTACCGATAATATCCTTAGGATGACCCAGCCCTGTCGGCTCAATTAAAATTCGATCCGGCTTTTGCGCTAATAGCGTATTCAAGCCTACCGTCATAGGCAACCCAGCGACACAGCACATGCATCCCCCCGGCACTTCCTTCACCAGCGCACCTTGCTCAGAGAGGATCGCACCATCGACACCCACTTCACCAAACTCATTGACCAATACCGCCCAGCGCGCTTGCTCAGGTTTATTCGCCAGCAAATGACGAATGGCAGTCGTTTTGCCCACTCCAAGAAAGCCAGTGATGATGTTGGCTGCTACGTGACTCATTGCTTTATCCTGCTCGTTATCTGCATCGACGTAGTGTAACGGATCGCGAAAAAGTCGTCGCCTATTGGTAATCATGCACTGAAAAGCCCCATTTCCCATCCAGTCAATTACACAGAAAGTGATGAAATATCATGCACTCACTGAACGTGGTGATCATTGCTGATAAAAGCTTGGTAGAATAAAAGATTCGCTAACACACTTCTTAGGAGGAAGTATGCTGAATCCATCAACGGCAAAATCGGTGATTGATCACGCCATGTTTATGGGCGCAGATTTCGCCGAGCTCTTTGTCGAGCACCACCACTCGGGCAACGTCGAGTTATTGTCTGGTGAGGTGGATAAAGTCAGTTCAGGGATTGATTTTGGAATTGGTATCCGTTTGTTTTTCGGTCATAAGGTCCTTTATGGCTATACCAATAGTCGCGATGAAGAACAGCTTAAAAAAGTGACCAGTTTACTTTGCGCGCGTGATAAGCGTGACCAAATTGCCGCTGCTGGCCCCCTTAATTTGTCGCATTTAAATGACAAACATCCTGTGTCTGAACCTCTATCTCGTGACCAGCATGTGGCAGATAAAGTCGATTTTTTACGCCACGTAGACCAACGTATACGCGCCGAAAGTGAAAAAATCACACAAATTATTGGTCGCGTCGGCCAACGTGAACAACAGATTGAGATCTTTAACTCTCGCGGGTTGCACGTTAGCGATACACGTCATTACACTCGGATTGCTGCAACCGCGGTTGCCACCGATGGAAAAGAGCAATCGACCGGCTTTGATGCCCCTGGCGCACTCACTGGCTGGGAATTTCATCACGATATTGATCCCGTGGCGATGGGCGAACGCGTTGCACGTCAAGCATTAACCAAACTCGGCGCCCAAACCTGTCCTTCTGGTGAAATGCCCGTGGTCATTGGAAATGGATTCGGTGGGGTCATTTTCCACGAAGCCTGTGGCCATTTACTAGAAACCACCTCGGTAGCCAAACAAGCCTCGGTGTTTCATGATCAAATGGGTGAGATGATTGCTAGCCCAGTGGTTAGCGCCGTCGATGATGGCACCTTAGCCAACGCATGGGGCTCAATTAACATCGATGATGAAGGTATGGAGACTCAGCATACCCAGCTTATCAAAGACGGTAAGCTCACCTCGTTTATGGTCGATCATATGGGCAGCCTGAAAACCGGTTATGCACGCACCGGCTCAGGCCGTCGTGAGTCTTACAAGTTCGCGCCGACCTCGCGGATGCGGAACACCTTTATCGAGCCGGGTAATGATGATCTTGAGAAGATGATTGGCTCCATGGAGCGCGGCATTTATGCTAAAAAAATGGGTGGTGGTTCAGTACAGCCCGGCACCGGCGAGTTTAACTTCGCGGTGCAAGAAGCCTATTTGGTAGAAGATGGCCAAATCACCGCACCACTCAAGTCTGCAACGTTAATCAGCACCGGTCCGAAAGTACTTAAAGAAATTAGCATGGTTGGTAAGGATCTCGCCCTCGCCGCGGGTATGTGTGGCTCTGTGAGTGGTGCCGTACCGACGACTGTGGGTCAGCCCGCACTTAAAGTCGATAACATCCTAGTAGGAGGCGGTAACGCATGAGTGAGCAAAACGTGAAAGCAACCCTAAGCGATGCCGTCGATCAGGTATTAACACTCGTTCAGGCAAAAGGGGCCCACGCAGACGTCATTGCCAACGCCAGTGAAAGTTTGTCATTGAAGGCGGATCAAGGCGATCTGTCCGAGCACAAAGTCACCGCGGGCCAAGTGATCGGCGTACGTGTGATCAAAGGTGACCAAGTTGCCACCAGTTATTCCGAATCGCTAGATAGCGACAGCCTTGCCAGCATGGTCAACGCCGCGCTAACGAATGCGAGCTTTACCAAAGCCGACCCTGACCAGAAAATTCGCGCCGAAGGGCAGCAGATCGATAGCCAAGATCCCACTTTGTTTCAAGCGGATAATACGCCGATTGAAGATAAGATTGCATTGGCACTCGCGATGGAGCAAGACGTGGTCAATCAACCACGGGCAACGGGGGCGCCCTACAATGGCTACGGTGAGCAAACCCAGTATCAGCTGCTGGCTAATACCCTGGGCACACGCTGCTATCATCGCGAACGGAGTTTTAGCTGCTACACGGCAGCACTGCTCAATCACGGCGGCAAGCAATCGATGCATTTGGGGGCGTCAGTGTCACGCCGCTTTGCCGATCTCGACCAAGCATTTGCAACCCGCTTGGCCTATGACACGGCTGATGCATTGTTAGAGGGTGGGCCAGTCAAAACCGGTCAATATGCGGTAGTGTTTGAACATAATTGTTTAAGCGAATTGCTGGGCGCATTTGGCAGTTGTTTTTCCGGGGATGCGGCCAAACGGGGTACCAATCCATGGCGCGAAAAAATCGGAAAACCGATTGCCGATCCAGCCCTGACCATTACCGATATCGCACGTATCGATGGCGGGATGCGCAGCAAAGCCTTTGACAGCGAGGGCTTTGCTACAACCGACACGCCGCTAATTGAAAATGGCATATTGGTTGGGTTGTTACATAATAGCGCTACGGCCCATCATTTTGGCGTCCGTCACACTGCCAACGCCGGCCGCAGCCCGAAAGGCGGCTTAGATGTCACTTCACGTCACGACCTCATTGGCGCCGGCAAACAAAGTGGTGCCGAAGTGCATGGAGGCGAGTATCTCGAACTGGTTTCGCTGCAAGGGGTGCATTCTGGCGCGAATGCTATCAGTGGCGACTTCTCGTTTGGAGCCAGTGGCTTCTTGTGCCGTGACGGTAAACGTGTTCGCCCCGTGCGTGGCATCACAGTGGCAGGTAATTTCTATACCATGCTCAATGAGATTGATGCGATTGGCAACACAGTCACGCCTAATTACGATGGCGCCTTCTTCGCCCCTCGGATACGGTTTGCCCGTTTGTCGATAGCTGGCGAATAGATAGCTGGCGAGTAATACGTTTTTTTATAAGCCGCATATTATAGACCCACATGGCACCGCAGACGTCGGTGCCTTTTTTAGATTACTTGCCGGAGGCTTACACATCCATGGCTGACGCGCTGGTTTCAGTTGTCTGCCGGTTTTTTTTCCGCGCTGCGATATCGCTACTTGACGTTGCGCTGTCAACACTGTGTACCGCTGGATCCGTCTTAGCCGCAAGATCAGTAAACGCTTGTAAAGTCACGTCGCTTTTTAAAATCCGCCCATGCCCTAGCCCATCAGTAGGCAGCAAGCAGACATGTTGATAGTCGTTTGCTTTTTTAGTCACGCTGAACGAGGCAAAACGATCGTTTCTGTCATGCGCAATGACCACCTGATGACGACGCGCGCCGAGTTTAGTCAAGGGTTCGATGGTTTCGATCGGATAACCATGCTGCTCACCCACTTCTTGTACAATTTCATCAAACAGCTTGAGTGAGTAGCCGGACTGGCGCACCGTTGCATACAGATTCTCACGATAATTCAACACAGGCGCGACCAAGAGTAATGGTAAGTCATCTAATTGCGGATGTTGGCTCTCGAGGACGGCCGCCGCACCCATACTGTGGGCGACGACACCAGAAACGTTGTCTACTTGATCCAAAACATCGTTGATTGCCTGCACAAACCCTGGAATATGGCTTTCGTGCCCCCCACTTTCACCATGGGCCGGATGATCAAACGCCACAGCGCGAAAACCCAACGAGGCAATATGCGCCATTAAAGGAAAAAATTGGCTCGCCGAGCCGGACCACCCATGTGTCAGTAACCAGGTCGGGCCCGCGCCAACGCTGTACATCTGTAGCTCGCCTTGTTGACTCTGCGCAGTAAACCGCTCTAAGCCATTCGGGGCCGCGTTCACCGCTGGACTGCGCGTGGGGGTAAGAAAGAGCTTGCGGGCAATCTTCCTTGCATGACTGGGGGCAAGTCGATGATGACAACGGCTAACCGCGCCTATCAACGTACGTTTTGCACTAAACCGGCCTGGGGCCGAGAAGTAGATTTTTCTGCTCATTGTGAATCCTTCAAATCAATAACACATCACTCCTGGTATGCGTCCAAAAATAAACACGGTGAGGGTGAGTCAACACGCGCGGCCTTACCTTACCGGAACCTTAGGTGTATTCCTAGAACGAACGCTTGTTTTAAAACAGCCGGAATAACTTGTCGTCGCCATTGCGCGATATACCACCGCAAATTGTGCAATAACTGTTCCATATTCTTTTTAGTTTTAATAAGTGCTTTTTTTATCTAGCCGTAATGTGACATATGTCTTCATTATGTGCACCCGTCGGCATAAGATGCGAACCAATATCGATCCCTTAACGACATCCACGGGATCTAACGCTGAAATTATTATAATTCTCTAGGTGGGAACGCCAACTATGACAGTTATCCTTTTAAATCTGATCGCTTTTGCGCTGTTACTGGCAGTGCTTGTGAAGTTGCACAAGCAACAAAAATCCCTATCAACGCGAGTCTTTACTGGCTTAGGCTTAGGGGTGGCATTCGGTGCTGCGCTGCAAGCGTTATATGGTGCTGACGGCACGGTTACACGCGAAACCATTGACTATATCAATATCGTCGGCTCAGGCTACGTGAGCTTGTTAAAAATGATCATCATGCCGTTGATTACCGTGTCAATTATTGGTGCCATCTTAAAGGTGAAAGACTCGGGTTCACTGGGTAAAGTCTCTAGCTTAAATATTGGGATTTTGCTGGCAACGACCGCAGCATCTGCACTCATTGGCGTGTTCGTCAGCAGTCTATTTGGATTGTCTGCGCAAGATATCGTGCAAGGTGCGCAAGAAATGGCTCGCGGGGCTGCACTTGAAGAACGCCTAGGTACCGTTGAAAACCTGTCACTGGCTGATATGGTGATCTCTTTCTTCCCACAAAATCCGTTCGCAGATTTAGCAGGAAGCCGTCCAACGTCTACGATTGCTGTGGTGATTTTCTCTGCGCTTGTGGGAATTGCCGGGGTAACGCTTTCACGCACACAGCCTGAACTGGGTGAGCGCTTTGAACGCTTTATGGATGTTGCTCAGGCGCTTGTACGTACGCTGGTGCGCATGATTATCGGTTTAACGCCATACGGTGTCTTGGCATTGATGACGAAAGTCATTGCCGGATCAAATGTCAGTGAAATCCTGCAACTGGCAAACTTCGTTGTCGCTTCATACGTTGGCCTAGGCGCGATTTTGGTGATGCATTTGATCTTAATCGGCCTAGTAGGAATGAGCCCAGCTCAATACTTGAAAAAGATACTCCCGGTACTAACGTTTGCCTTCACATCGCGCTCTAGTGCCGCGACTATTCCGCTAAACATTGATTCTCAAATGAAGAACTTGGGGAACGATCCGGCCAGTGCCAATTTCTCAGCCTCTTTCGGTGCGACCATGGGGCAAAACGGCTGTGCAGGGCTATACCCTGCCATGTTGGCGGTGATGATTGCACCAACCATTGGTATTAATCCGCTCGATCCTGGCTTTATCGCGACCTTGGTTGCCATCGTAACGGTGAGCTCTTTCGGTATTGCTGGCGTTGGTGGCGGGGCAACGTTTGCCGCGCTGATTGTACTCTCGGCACTGGATATGCCGGTCGCACTTGCGGGTCTGTTAATCTCAATTGAACCGTTAATCGATATGGGCCGCACCGCGATTAACGTTAGCGGCTCAATGACTGCTGGCACGCTCACCTCACGCTTAACCGGTGGCCAAGATAAGACTATCTTCGAGCACCACGAAGTGGTGAAACAAGACACTGCAAACGCTTAATGGCGCGGTGCCATCGTTTATAAAATGCCACGCCGCATTGGCGTGGCATTTTTGTGTCTATAATCATCCATCAATTCGCTGACTTAATCCCTTATAACTTGTAAGAATTTATGTCAGCGATTACACTCTGCCGCATTGTTAACGCAGGCTCGATCTGCCCTACACGAGACATTTATGAGTATTGAACAAACACTTCAGGCACGCAGCGGCGGCCAATGTGAACTTTGTACCCGCCAAGACAACTTATCTGTATATGACGTCCCGTACTCACCAGATACCACCGCGAACAGCTGCGTATTGGTTTGTGGCACCTGTCATGACCAGCTAAGTAATCCTGACAATATGGATGTGAACCACTGGCGTTGCCTGAGTGACAGCATGTGGAGCCAAGAGCCGGCCGTGCAAGTCGTCGCTTATCGCCAGCTTTCTCGCCTTTCGAGTGAAAGCTGGGCGCAAGATAATCTCGACATGATGTATATGGAAGATGACGTGCGTAAATGGGCGGAAACCGGTCAAGATATCGAAGAAGTTAAAGTGCTGGATGCAAATGGTGTGGCGCTGCAAAAAGGCGACGACGTGACCGTGATTAAAGATTTGCCAGTGAAAGGCTCAAGCCAGGTAATCAAACAAGGTACCGTGATCCGTGGCATTAACCTGACCGATGATCCTACCCATGTGCAGGGTAAAGTGAACGGCCAAACGTTGTTTGTGATCGCTGAGTTCTGCCGCCGCAAGTAATTGGCAGCATACAGTCGCCCTTTATTTAAAAACGGTTCTTTCTTTTGTTAGCGTACAACGACCAGTTATTGATGCTGTTGGCGGTATTTGAACGTGCCGCCTTATTACTCATGGCCTTATTTTGGCTCACTCGCACCCATCTGATCCAAACCATCGTACAGAAGACCCAGCGCCATCCAATGGAAACAGCGCTCATTGCCACTTTGTTTGTATTGTTTGCCTTATTCAGTACCTACACGGGAGTGAATGTCGATGGGTCGCTGGTAAATGTACGCATCATCGCCATTATCGCCGGCGGTATTTTGTTTGGTCCTTGGGTTGGCGTGACTGCCGGCGTCGTCTCGGGCGTTCACCGCTATCTTATCGATATTGATGGGCCAACCTCACAAGCCTGTTTGATCGCCAGTATTATTGCTGGGTGCCTGTCGGCACTGATTCATTATCGCGCAGATAAACAGCATTATGCACGCTACGGCATTTTGGCGGGTATGCTCTGCGAATCGCTGACCATGCTACTTATCCTTTTGCTTGCCCGCGATCAAACGCTCGCCCAACACATTGTTGCCACCATTAGCTTCCCGATGATTGCAGGTACCGTCTGTATTGGCCTGATCATCCAACTGGTGCAGTACATCGATGATGAAAAAGAACATTTAGCCGCCCAGCAGGCTAAGCAAGCGTTAGATATTGCCAACCGCACTCTACCGTATTTTCGACGCGGAGAGGCGCGAGGTTTGACCAAAGCGTGCAGTATTATTCGTAAAGACACCGGTGCCGATGCCGTGGCTATTACCGATACCGCCGATGTTTTGGCGTATGTTGGCATTGGTGAGGAGCAATACATTGATGCCCATCACCAAATTAGCCGCCTTACTCAGCAAGCGGTAAGAACCGGTGAACAAATTATCAGCAATGATCTCAACGTGCATGATTTTCGCTCTTTGTTGATCATTCCACTATGGGAAAATGGCGTGGTCACGGGAACCTTAAAGGTTTTTTATCGCCAGCCCCATCGTATTCGTCGCCCCATGCAGGAAATGGCGATTGGTTTATCACAATTGATTTCGACCCAAATGGAAGTTGCGCGGATACAAAACCTCAAAGAAATGGCGAGTAAGGCCGAATTTTCTGCCTTACAAAGTAAAATTAACCCTCATTTTTTGTTTAACGCCCTCAATGCGATCTCCAGCTTGATCCGCCTGCGTCCGGATGACGCCCGTGGCTTGATTGCCAATTTGGCCGACTTTATGCGTTACAATTTAGAGCGCACGCAGGATCTGATCCCCATTAGTGATGCCATTAAACAAGTCAAAGACTATGTCGCCATTGAGCAAGCACGTTTTGGTGACAAACTTACGATCCGCTTTGATATTGAAACGACCGACACCAATATTGCGCCCTTGCTGATACAGCCGCTGGTAGAAAATGCAATTCGCCATGGTTTTCAACCTTCTCGTCGTCCTTGTGATGTCATCATTGCGGTGCGCGAAATTGCGCAAGGAACGGAGATTAGCATCACAGATACCGGTGTCGGCATCGATCCTAATATTGTCGAGCAACTTTATCATGGCACCATCGACAGTCATCATATTGGCTTGATGAATGTGCACCAGCGTTTAATCATGCTCTATGGACAAGGCTTAACTGTTGAGCCACGCAATCCCGGCACACGTGTATCATTTGTGATTAACCATAAGGAGCCTTCATGCTTCGCGCTGTCATTGTCGAAGACGAATACTTAGCGCAAGAAGAGCTACGTTACTTAGTTGAAAAGCATAGTGATCTCGAGATCATCGAAAGCTTTGATGATGGGCTTGCAGCGCTAAAATACCTGCAGACCCATTCAGTGGACGTGTTGTTTTTAGATATCAATATCCCCTCGATTGATGGCATGTTACTCGCACGGAGTTTACATGCCGATGCGCGCCCGCCCTTTGTGATTTTTACGACCGCTTACAAAGAGCATGCCGCAGATGCTTTTGAGCTTGAAGCGTTCGACTACCTGCTTAAGCCGCTTAACGAAACACGGGTTAAAGGCGTACTCAATAAGCTTGCTCTCGCGGCTGCACCTACCGATACCCTGACAGAGCAACGCCATACCTTGCATTTGATGCGTGATAATCGGATCCGCATTACCGATACCGCCGACATTCTTTATGCCGCTGCCAACGAAAAGACCACCTTGGTGTACACACCCGACGGTGAGTTCTATGTCCCTTACACTATCAGTGAATTGATGACGCAATTGCCGGCTAATTTTTTTCGTTGCCATCGCTCTTATTGCATCAACTTAGATAAAATCACCGAAATTGAACCAGGCTTAAACAGCACCTATCACGTTTTCCTCCCCGGCATTTCTGATCCTGTCTTGGTCAGTCGCGGTAATCTGAAAGCGTTTCGCGAACGGATGCAATTGTAATTCATGCCCTCTCGCTGCAGTTCATGCCCGCTAACTGCAGCTCATTTTATCTTTTTCACCTACTCTTGATGTGGGGATTCAGGGTCGTATCTTGGGGGTGTTCTCAATAGATAAAATCCTGGAGCGTTACCATGAACGCACGTTTATCCCCCGGCATCAAAACCCTTATCGGCACCGTATTGGCCCAGTTTGCACTTGGCTCTGTGTATACGTGGAGCCTGTTTAATGCCCCCCTTGCAGCCCAGCTTGACGAGCCAGTCAGCCAAGTGGCCTTCACCTTTGGCATTATGACACTGGCATTGGCCCTGGCTTCTTCCGTCTCGGGCCATCTACAAGCACGATTCGGTGTCCGCCGCGTGACAATTGGCGCAGGCATACTGCTTGGCGCCAGTCTCGCGCTAACCTCGGTGGTCAGCCAACTATGGCTACTTTACCTTACCGCCGGCCTTCTGATTGGTTTAGCAGATGGTACTGGCTACCTCATGACGCTTTCCAATTGCGTACGCTTTTTTCCCAAAAACAAAGGGCTTGCCTCAGCCTGTGCCATTGGCGCTTATGGGTTAGGCAGCTTAGGTTTTAAATACATCAATCTATACTTTTTAGCCGCAGGCGGCGCAGCACTAAGTTTTCAAATGTGGGCGGTTCTGGCCTGTGTGATGGTCGTAATTGGCGGCGCACTGATGCACGATGCGCCACAGCAAAAAGCCACCACAAACGCATCTGAGGCCGATGCGCCTGCTGATTACACCCTTTCTCAATGTTTTAAAACCCCGCAATTTTGGTTACTTGCCACGGTATTTGTCACGATTTGTATGAGTGGGCTTTATGTCATTGGCGTCGCTAAAGATGTGGGTGAACTTTATGTCCACCTTGATGCTGCCACCGCTGCGGAAGCGGTTGCCATTATCGCACTGGCAAATCTAGGCGGCCGTCTGGTACTGGGGGTGTTGTCTGATCGCATGGCGCGCAGCAAAGTGGTTGGCTTGGCACTCCTCGTCTGCGCGGCAGGCGTGGGTATGCTCCGCTTTATGCCACTGGACCAATACAGCTTCTATTTGTCGGTTGCTTGTGTCGCGTTCAGTTTTGGCGGAGCAATTACCGTATTCCCCACCTTGATGAGCGACTATTTTGGCATGAACCACCTCAGCCAAAACTATGGTTTTATGTACCTGGGCTTTGGTGTCGGTAGCTTTATGGGCTCTGTCATTGCGGCGCTATTTGGCGGTTTTGTTGCCGCGTTTAGTGTGATGCTGGTAATGATCACTATATCCTTGTGTATTGCATTCACTATTCACTCGCCCAAGCACAATCAAGAGAGGATTAAGCATCACTGGCAGTTGGAGTCATCGACCAGCTAAGCATTGTTATACACTTTCCCCTCGTCTTAGCAATAATACGAGGGGCTCTTGTTTGTAATCGACACACCAAAAATAAAATGTGACAGCGTCACATAAGGTGGTCCAGTTTACACTGTAAACCCCGTGATATCGGCGCTTGTTGATAAGTCTATCCCTAAATACTGAATAACATCTCAATACATTAACAACACTATTGATTGTTGTGGTGTACTCGCCTAATTTAAAGCCTCGGCGTCGGGCCTTCCTCTTTTCTTGCTAGGTATTAAATGACACGGACGCGATTTGTTACGCTTCACAGCAAAGCAGCACTTATTTTTATCCTAGGGTTACTTGCCATTATTTTCAGTAGCCTTTTATTGACTCGCTATTTTTTCCTCTTCGGTATTGACCACCTAGAAGACATAGAAATCACGCGCGCAAATCAGCAAGCCAAAGCGGTGATTCAGCGTGTCATCGATAATCAAGTTGAATATGCAATTGATTGGGCCTATTGGGATGATACTTACGCGCTACTTACAACAGGTAATAATCGCTATGCGCAGAGGAATCTAAGCGACGAGACATTACTCGCACTCAGTTTAGATATGATGGGATTTGCCGACTTAAGTGGTGAGGTAGTCGAAGCAAAAGTACTGGAAGATGCGGGCAACAAGTCGATGATTGATGCAATATATCGCTCCCCTGCCGTCACAGCCCATATTCATCAACCCATTCCGGATAAAGAGCTGACTCCTTTCGCTGGTTTACTCCAGCTTAGAGGCCGCATATGGGTGATCAGTGTCAACCCAGTCCGAGACAGTGCGGGCACTGCACCGGTCGTCGGCTGGATGGTTTGGGGGCAAGCACTGACGGGTCGCTTTCCCTCCGACTACGATAACATATTAGCGGGCAACAACCGTCTCGTTAACAAGGGGGATACAACAGGAGAAGGGAGCGTTGAACGCATTGTTCGTACTGACAATAAGATAACCCGCTATACCCCCTTATATGATTTGAGCAACCGCCCAATTGCGGCCTTAGAAACCACCGAATCTCGCCATTACTATCAAAAGGGAAAGCAAGTATTTCAATATCTTATCTTAGCTTTACTGGCGATGACCTCATTTATCGCTTTCGTGGTTTATCTGCTTTATCGACACAATATTGCTAGACAATTTATCTCTTTTGAGAAAAATGTGAACGCTCTGCTCGGTAACACAGCTCCTATCACAGCGCCCAAAGATATGTTTACCCGCATTACTGAACAAATCGAGGCAATGGCGAGCACGTCCTCTTACGCCGAACAACAACTTAAAGAAACACTGTCTAAATTTGAAGCGCTGTACCATAGCCAGCATCTAGGCATGATACTTTTAGAAAATAACCAGATTGTCGACGTGAATCAGGCACTACTTAATTTGCTTGGTCATCAACGCACACAGCTTATCGATGCCCCACTCGATATCCTATTAAATAACAAAGATGGCACACTGTCTGATCTGAATGCCTTCCAACAGCAAGACGAGCAGGATGTTACTCACTTTGAAACTAACCTACGCAGTGTCACTGGGCAAACTATCTCTTGCAATGTAGAAGCGATACGGCTAGACAATCAGACGTCTCAAACTGTGATGCTGGCGGTGAAAGATATTAGCCAGCAAAAACGACAAGCCGCTTTAATAGAAACACTATCACACCATGACACCCTGTCTGGTTTACTTAATCGGCCCTCGACAACTAAAGCCTTAAATCAAGCGCTTACGAACAAAAAGGCAATTATCACCCTCTACATAATTGCCACACGTCTTCGTGAAATTTACGAGATATATGGGCATCAAGCCTATGACAATGCGGTAAAGCATATCGCTGATGCTTTGAAGCAACAGTTTCCGCAAGCGGAAATCGGTAGGCTAAGCGAAAATGAGTTTATCGTTTTTACTGATCAAATAGAGGAGGAGCAATTTATTCCTCGCGCGAATACCGTGCTAAAAGTCAGTGCAAGTCATCTAGCTGAGACGACTGCAGACTTTGATATCGGCCTTAACGCCGCAATGATAGGGCCTGAGTTCGCGTTTACCCATTTTGAACCCCTCGTCCACTGTGGTTTCTACGCGATAGAGCAACAGTTGGTACCCAAGCACAATGTGACGATTGTTGATGAAGAGATTGTGCAAGCTGCCAATGAGACATTAACAATTAATCGAAACCTGATCACTGCACTGAAAAACGAAGAGTTTACCGCTTTCTTCCAGCCCATCGTTAACGCGACATCGAATCAAGTGATCGGTTTTGAAGCATTGGCGCGTTGGCATCATCCCGATTTGGGGATGATATCGCCAGGGGTTTTTATTCCGTTGGCCGAAAAACACAAATTAATTATTGAGCTCGACGAACTGGTGTTAGAAAAAGCCTGCGCATTTTTACAAACCATACAAAGGTATTGGAGTAAAAAATCGCAGCACCGTCTCACCATTCATGTCAACCTCTCTAGTCCTCACTTTGGCGCAAGTGCGCTGATTAATAACTTGCAGCGACTCATAAAGCAGTATCAACTTTCGCCAGGACAGCTGGTGCTGGAAGTTACCGAAAGTATTCTACTCGGTGCCGACCAGGAGACAATTGAACGGATGCATGCCCTCAAAGCGTTAGGCGTCCAGCTAGCCTTAGATGACTTCGGTACCGGCTATTCATCGTTTAGCTCGCTGTGTAATTTTCCGCTCGATATCGTCAAATTGGATAAATCGTATATGAGCGAAATTGAAACCAATGAAAAGGCCAAAACCTTAGTCCGCAGCATCATCAACATGGCTCAAGAGCTGGGCATGACCACCGTTGCTGAAGGCGTCGAAACCGCGTCTCAATTGCGCATTCTCAACGTCTGGCGTGTCGATGAAATTCAAGGGTTCTACCACTTTAAACCAATGAGTGCAGAGCAGGCATTAAACACCTTTGGTGAAAATGGTTAATTGTAAGAGCGAGAGTAAACCCTATATAAAAGCTATACTACTCGGCCGATTTCTCTTCTTCTTGTTGATAAACAGGGTGTTTATACTGGTCCTTCAACCTTTTTATCTTCACGAACTCGATCCTAGGGAAGAGTGAACGTAATGTAGCAAGTAGTTCTTGCTTTTGGTCAAGAGTAGCGGTGAATATATCACCATAGTAAGCATACGCACCTTTCTCGGGAATGGCGAATGACAATACACCATCATTCTCTAGGTCAAACACAACCGTACGCTCACAAATCAATATGGAATGCTTATTAATCGTAGGACGAAAATTCGTCATCCCAAACGACATCAGCGCAAAACCACCAGTCCCAACAAACGCGAGAGGACCGAGCACAAACACGGCAATAATACAAACCACGATACCCACCCATGCAAGACCACGCACCACCTGATAGGCAACATCGGGGATCATGTCTTTTTCTGTATAATGAATACCCAAAGGCGTTAAGTGGTAACAGCGATGTTTGTCGGGGAAAAAAAGATACCTTGAGACTAATACCATCATCGTCATGAAAGAAAATAATCCCCAAAACGCAATAGAGTCTATAGTGAGCTCGTCGATTACAAACCATAGAAAGCAAAAAGGAGTTAGCCCTGCAAAAATTGATAGTCCCCAAATTCCAAGGTGGTCAAATTTTCCACCCCATCCTTTATGTTCCCAATAGTGGCGAACTTCCACCTCGTAGAGCCTCTTTTCAATAGGATTTATAGTTTCGCTATAACTCAATTCTCAATCCAATGGTACGCATCATTCACTCTTCCCGAATTGAAGTGAGCTGTTAAAAATCATCCTATTCGGCAGCACTCTCTTCTTCCTGCTGATAGATAGGGTGTTTATATTGATCATTTGCCCTATTGATTTTGATAACTTCTAAATTAGGGAAAATAGTATATAAGTGATTTATAACGGTGAGTTTTTCTTCATACGTTTGAGTATATACACGACGTTTATATTCTAGGTTATCTTTCTCTGGAATAGTAAAAGAAAGCACATTATCGTTAATCAGGTCAAACAAAATAGTTCGTTCGTCCATCAATATGTAAGATTGGTTTACATTAGGACGAAAGTTCGTCATCCCAAACGACATCAGTGCAAAACCACCTGCCCCAACAAACGCAAGAGGACCAAGCACAAACACGGCAATAATACAGACTACGATTCCCACCCACGCCAAACCACGTACCACCTGATACGCAACATCGGGGATCATGTCTTTTTCTGTGTAATGAATACCCAGAGGCGTTAAGTGGTAACAGCGATGCTTGTCGGGGAAAAAAAGATACCTTGAGACTAATACCATCATCGTCATGAAAGAAAATAATCCCCAAAACGCAATAGAGTCTATAGTGAGCTCGTCGATTACAAACCATAGAAAGCAAAAAGGAGTTAGCCCTGCAAAAATTGATAGTCCCCAAATTCCAAGGTGATCAAATTTTCCACCCCATCCTTTATGTTCCCAATAGTGGCGAACTTCCACCTCGTAGAGCCTCTTTTCAATAGGATTTATAGTTTCGCTAATACTCATTTTTCAACTCTCACTTCAATGGTACGCTTGGCAAATTTTTTATCTCTCGGGGCTGAATTTACGGTTAGTTCACCTTGGTGGTTTCCGGTAGCCACATAGCCAAGCGCCTCATTTTCTGATGCTTGCCAAGCAAACGGCATACTGACAAGTACAGCCACCATATCGTCAGTGGCACCACCCATATTTAGTCGGTAGATAGGACTTCCTGAAGCCTCATCTGTGCTCCATGTACCACCTTGCTCATTGACTACCACTGCAGATTTCGGCTCAGCGACTCGGTAGTGGTAGTTTTTGTCTTTAGGCTTGCGGGTGACTTGTAAACCAATTTTTGTATCCCAAGTAAACGCAGGCAGGGTTAATTCTAATTGCCACTGCTCTGTGCCAGCGTCCATCCATTGCGAAGGGAGGCGATTAGGAACCGAGTTCAGCCGAATTTGAGGCTTATTAATAATATTCTCTAGACTCTCCAGCTCTTCGAAAAACTCCCATTGTTTCGTCTGCTTTCCCCAAGTTGAATGAAGTAACCACTTTTCAAGCTCTGAGCGTTTAAAAATATTAATGACCACAACTGCTATCAGATATACGAAACCTGCCACCATCAGTGTGGTCAACATCCAACGAGTAATGATCGCACCTATACTAATATTGAATATGCCAAGTCGGCTTAATGTATTGGCCCCTAACTGTGCAGAAAAAACTATAACTTGAGCGAATGTTGATAAACCTTTTAAACCATAACCAAACCTTTCCATTGGGGCATGGTCTGAATTCCAGGCTTTTTCACCACTATCCCACGTTTCTAGTCCCGTAGCTATTAAGCCAAACATAGAAACCATCAATGTGGTTTTAGCAAAAGTCTTTAGCGTGGCTCCTTTTAACTTACCTCCCTCGTCTATTGCTTCACGAAGGCTCACTTCCAGTAGTGTTCCATCTTTAAGCATTTTTTCCCATGCCGCATCTCGCCAAACCGCCGAGATCGCGGACACCGCATAGGCGGTCGAGTAGGTCGCTTCTCTTAGTGCTGGGTTTGCCCACAAGCTAGTCTCTGGGTGCTGCTCGGCTTTATAGCGAATATTATGCAAGACGGATGCGCTATTCCAAATATTGAGGATCGCAACAATACCTCCCATTTTGCCGAGCTTATTCCACGATGTTTGAGCAGCTTGTACGCCTTTTTGCCAGATGCGCTCAACGGCTTGATTGAGCATTTTTTTCGCTGCATCATTCGCCGCTTGATGCTTTAGCGTGACCATTTGAGGTAACTCACTACTCAATAACTTCTGCAGCCTCTGCTGAGCTGCATGCATGGTTTGAATCTGATGATTTTTGGGAGTTGATTGCCCCACCGGTGGTTGGCTAATACGTGTAATGATCGCGACTTCGGCATTCATCTTTCGCTGCCATGCCGAGACTTGTGCCGGATAGTCTGGGTTGTGTGCAACAATCGCTTCTGGATTAACGATTGCCTCCAATATCACTAACCGTAAATTACTGATCATGCCTGCAGGGCTATGCGTGGTATTCATTTGGCTAGGAAATAACAGGTTGGTTATCGCTCGCCACGTCTGTTCCGTCGCGCCTGATGTCGCATGCTGCAACGCAGAAAAACTTTTTTTCACAGGCTCTGCAAGCGATTTAAACCATTCTTTCTCTTGGATACGAACATCGCCCGTGAATCCATCATAGTTAGCAATCGCACTAAACAGTGCCAACATATCTCCCGGTTTATCTAAGCCAATAAAATGATGCTCAATCTTCTGCACTTCATCATTCAGTGCTTGCCAATTCTTTTTGGAGAACCCCACTGACGCCAGCGCCAAGAGATTATCAGGCTGATCAAAGTCCAGAATTTTATTCAGTTCAGCCTGTGCTTCCTTATTATTTATCGCGTGTTTTACGCCGACCAAGTATTGACTCACTAAGCTCAGCAGATACACCAAATGATCCGTGTCTTGATTGTCTACACCCACAATGGCTGGATCGGTGCTTAATTGTTTAAGGCCATACATAAAGTCTTTGTAGCGAGTGGCGATGCGCGCATCAAGGCCTTGTAATTGGTTGTAATGGTCAGAGAGAAATGCCTCTAGCGATTCCCAATCCACTTCATCGCTGAACATAGACCAGCGTTGTTTTTGCTCTTCAGTGAGTTGGTAATCGTATTGTTCCTCAAGAAGCGCCCCTTTATTTAAGACCTCTTCTTGCAGTGGTGTCATCGGCACAGTCGCGACATTGGGATTACTTTCTAAAGCCGCTCGCTCTTGGTCAGCAAGCCGTTGTGTCGCAAGATAGTCAATAACATGGCGCTCGAATGCCAACTCTCTGATGGGGTCACCCTTCACTGAACTGGGTACTTCGTCTTGCTCCAATTTCACGCCTGCTAGCATTCGCGTCAGCTCAGCCATTTGGAGCTTATGCATGTTCTCTTCGTCTTTTAAAATAACACTCTGTCGCGCGACTTCCTGAGATAAAGGCAAGAACAAATCAGACACATCGGCCAACCTATCATCCAGCGCAATAAAAAAGCCTTCATTGGGTTTATCCAAGTCCACCTTGTAGTCAGTGACAGTGCTACCTGGCTTTTGTGCAACGTTCTGGTGTTGAACGTCTTGCTCATCGGTTTCTAGATCATCGACTTCATCAAGCGGTGTACACGTACTTGCAAATAACCCAGCCGGCGCAGAGTCCTCGCCAATATCAATCACACTTTGCCCGAGTTGCTTTAAACTGCCGGTGTGTGGATGCGCCATATTCTCGCGATAATAATCAAGATCGAGCTCTCGCATCCACGCACTGCGTAGCTGACCCTTTTCTTGCATCAGCGCTTTTAAGCGCACCGTCCAGCGTAGATGCGAAAAAGCAAGATAGACAGTGTGTTTAACCGGATAGTTTAAACGGCTTGATGTTTCGCCATCGCTATCATCATCCAGCTTTTTAATGAGTTTGGTACCAGACACTTGGTATTCATCTAGACGCTCCGCGTCTTGGTCGTAGACATACAGCCAACCGTCCCTTAGTTGGCGCAATGTGCGCTGGCTATACTCTGCCTCGATCCACGCTTCACCATGCCACTTTTTAGGTAAAGCAAATATTGGTGTGTAATCGTCTTGATCATAGCCATTGTCGAACGCATAACGCACAGGAACAAAACCAACGCTGCCACCTTTTAAAGGACACGGTCCAGTTGGGTCGCGGCTATCTTGATTGTTGGCACATTTGGCCGCTGAGATTGGGTCACTCATAGCTGCTCCTGCTGGTTCGATAAGTGAGACTCGGCTTGTTCTGATTCGTGTTTTGCCAATAAGGCCGCTTGCTCGATGCGCTGAGAGGGTGTCATTGCCGATGGATTGAGAACAAGATTGCTTATATCGGGATACACAGATGCATCGAGCGCTTGCTCACCCACAAAACCTAACACATTGAAAAATTGCGTGAGGTCTTGCCCGGTATGAAATCCTTGCTGATAGGCAGTGTTTGCCCACGTCTGCACCCATTGGTCAGGATCTGACTGAGAGGTAAGACGCTCAGGAAAGTAAGTTTGCATATGTTGCTTAAGGCTTTGTATTTGATTTCGCCAAACCACGGTACCAAGCGCGCTCCATTGCGGATCAGAGAGCTGATAGGGCAACGAGACTGATTTGGCCGACTCAGGGGCATGATAAACTTGCCAACCTTCACGCGTCGGCAACCAAAGTGCCGACATCAAGGACCAAAAGCCACCAAAGTCATTAAACAGCAACGCATCAATGCATTCACTGTGCCCCATCTTTAAGAACACCTTACTACCATAGGGTGACAGCACTTGAATGAAATCCCGTAACTGATGTGCTACATCAAGCCCGGGGTGTGAAGACGCGAATACATAGCCTGCAGTGGGTTGATTGAGGGTCGTAAACCATGCCCACACTGCGTCGGTCAATCGTACAATAAAGGGAGAAACCGCGAGCAGCTGGTCATAAGGCGGTTGAGTATAGACAGGCATAATGTCTAACTCTCCTTCCAAGCCATATAGTTGCTGCGCCATGTCTTCAATTTGTCCACCATCGACCATCAAATACAAACGATGACCCTCTTGCGGCTGCATGTCAGGGACTCTATCGAAAAGATTGCTATGCGCCAAAATAGTCATCACTTCTCGCACTCCTCACATAAAGGAGATTGTCCCTTTAGCGCTTCTACTTGACGTTTAGGCGCCAATGATGGCGTATCGTCTGTTCTCGGCGCCCACGATGGCGTCGGCGCCCCTTGCTGTGTTTCTGATGTGGTCATTACATCAACCGCTTGGATATCGGGGAGTGGCGCGGCTTCGGGATCGGCTAAGGCGTCGATGGTTTTTGGACGCTTCGCCATTTGGCCATTAAAGCCTGGGCCACTGCCTGCGCTACCGCCTGAGTTTAGGTTCACTGCGGCACCAGAAGCATGCACGCCTGCCGCATCCACTTTCACAAAGCTACCGCCGGCACTTAAGGTAACTTCTGCACCGGCTTCGATCACCAGTTTAGCGCCCGTTTTTAGGTGAATGTCACTTCCGGCTTCCACCGCATGAACCTTACCGACTTTATAGTACTCACTGGCTTTGACGAGATTGGAGTGGTTGCCACCAATACGGGTGCGACTCTCTCCCTCCACGGTATGATGCGCATTGCCCATCACACGATGAAATTGGTCGTTATGTACCTGATGGTGATTGTCATGACCTATCTCAGTCACGCGGTCGTTTTCTACCTCGGTGTGCCAGTCTTTTTGCGCGTGTAAATACACTTGCTCACTGCCCGATTGGTCTTCGAACGTGAGCTCGTTGTAGCCCTCGCCTTGATGACTCTCACTGCGCCAAACCGTCTTGGTTTTGTGTGCCGGTAAGGTATAAGGCGGCACATTGGTCGCATGATAGGTGCGGCCGGTGATAATCGGTTGGTCCGGGTCACCGTGTAAGAAAGACACTATCACTTCATGACCAATGCGGGGAATGGCCATCATGCCGTATTGGCTACCCGCCCAGCCTTGGGCCACCCGTATCCAACAGCTGCTTTTGTCATCGCCGTTAGAATAGCGGTCCCACGGGAAGTGGACTTTCACTCGCCCGTGTTCATCACAGAAGATTTCTTCGCCATCCGGTCCCACCACGGTGCCTATCATGGGGCCATCCACTTGGGG
>NZ_MUFI01000021.1:0-57547 GCF_001996265.1 Salinivibrio sp. MA440 | reverse complement strand
TTCCAGAGCTGACACCACAATACAGCAATCCACCCACATGTAAAGCCTTTATGATATTTAATTTTCAGGTGCTCTATGTTTGCGGGGAAAACAAAGCGATTTTTGCTTGTGATTCGGTAGGATAGCCAAATTGAGATGAAAAAAAAGGACGCCTAAGCGCCCCTTATCAATCAGGTCTGATTTCTTATGCGACAGAAACTTCAGAGGCCTGTGGGCCTTTTTGGCCTTGTTCAACGGTGAAGTTAACTTGTTGACCTTCAGTCAGGGTTTTAAAACCGTCACCAACGATAGCGCGGAAGTGGACAAACACGTCCTTTTCGCCATTTTCGCGGGTGATAAAACCAAACCCTTTTTCTTCGTTAAACCATTTGACGATACCAGTTGCTTGATTAGACATAATCATTCTCTCTTAAATTACAAAAATTAGGATAGCTTTGAACGGAGTCGATGACATGTCTAGAAGCGAAAGCGGGTAACGTTAGAAACTCTATAATACAGATAATAGTGCAGCTTATGTTGCCTTTTACTTGATGAATCATTGACGCTCCGTGTTCCAGAGCTGTGACCACCGTACAGCAATCTGTTCACTTGTAAAGCGATGATGTTCATTTGGACAAAAAAAGGCCAGTCATCGTTGACTGGCCTTAGCAGGGTTAACGTGCAATCAGTGTGCTGTTAAGACAGCAGCTCTTCTGCAGTGTTAACCACGTTTTCAACCGTGAAGCCGAACATTTTGAACAGCTCGTCAGCGGGCGCGGATTCACCGAAGGTGGTCATCCCGACGACGCGACCGTCTAGGCCAACGTACTTGTACCAGTAGTCAGCAATACCCGCTTCAATGGCAATACGAGCGGTGACGTCTGATGGCAATACCGACTCGCGATAAGCGGCGTCTTGCTTATCAAACAAGTCAGTGCTTGGCATAGAGACCACACGGACTTGTTTGCCTGCTTCGCTTAGCTGAGCAGCTGATTCAACAGCCAGCTCTACTTCAGAGCCAGTCGCAATAAAGATCAGGTCAGGTTTGCCTGCACAGTCTTTGAGGATATAACCGCCTTTGGCAACGTTCGCCAATTGGGTCTCGTCGCGCTCTTGCTGAGCCAGGCCTTGACGCGAGAAGATCAGCGCACTTGGGCCGTCTTTACGCTCTACCGCGGCTTTCCACGCTACTGCCGATTCGACTTGGTCACAAGGGCGCCAGGTGCTCATGTTCGGCGTTTGGCGCAGGTTAGCCATTTGCTCGACCGGCTGGTGAGTTGGGCCATCTTCACCCAAGCCAATTGAGTCGTGGGTGTAAACCTGAATGTTCTGCGTTTTCATCAGTGCCGCCATGCGCATGGCATTACGTGCATACTCCATGAAAATCAGGAAGGTCGCCCCGTAAGGAACAAACCCGCCGTGCAGGGCAATACCGTTGATGATGGCGGTCATCCCGAACTCGCGCACACCATAGTGCAGGTAGTTGCCGCTCGCGTCGTCTGCGGTGATCGCTTTCGAGCCTGACCACATGGTCAAGTTAGACGGTGCCAAGTCGGCTGAGCCACCGAGCAGTTCTGGTAGCAGTTTGCCGAACGCTTCTAAGACGTTTTGCGACGCTTTACGTGATGCGATCTTAGCTGGATTGGCTTGCAGATCCGCAATCAGTTTTTGAGTTTCGCTGTCCCAGTTGCTTGGCAGTTCACCGTTCATACGACGGGTAAACTCGGCGGCAAGCTCAGGGTATTGTGCTTGATATGCGGCAAACTGCTCGTTCCAAGCTGCTTCTTTAGCTGCGCCGGCTTCTTTGGCGTCCCACTGTGCATAGATGTCTTGTGGGATCTCGAAAGGCGCGTGTTCCCAACCTAGGAATTCACGTGCGGCTTGTACTTCGTCATCACCCAGCGGCGCGCCGTGACAATCGTGGCTGCCTGATTTATTTGGCGAGCCATAACCGATGGTGGTTTTGGTGCAGATCAGCGTCGGTTTGCCGGTTTCGGCTTTCGCAGCGCTCAATGCAGCTTGAATCGCATCCGCATCGTGGCCATCGACAGCGGGGATCACATGCCAACCGTAAGATTCAAAACGCTTAGCGGTGTCGTCAGAGAACCAACCCTCAACGTGACCGTCGATTGAGATGCCGTTGTCATCCCAGAATGCGATCAATTTACCGAGACCTAGCGTGCCCGCCAGTGAGCACGATTCGTGAGAGATGCCTTCCATCAAGCAGCCATCACCCAAGAATGCGTAGGTGTGGTGATCGACGATGTTGTGACCGTCACGGTTAAATTGTGCTGCCAGTGCTTTTTCAGCAACGGCCATACCGACGGCGTTGGTAATCCCTTGGCCGAGTGGGCCAGTGGTGGTTTCAATACCCGGTGCATAGCCATATTCAGGGTGGCCTGGGGTATTCGAGTGCAATTGACGGAATTGCTTCAGATCGTCGATAGCAAGATCGTAGCCAGTCAGGTGCAACAATGAATAGATCAGCATTGAGCCGTGGCCGTTTGAGAGCACAAAGCGATCACGGTTAGCCCAATCTGGGTTTTGCGGGTTATGATTCATGTGGTCACGCCACAATACTTCGGCGATATCGGCCATGCCCATTGGGGCGCCTGGGTGACCAGATTTGGCTTTTTGAACACCGTCCATCGCAAGGGCGCGGATGGCGTTGGCTAACATTTTGCGTTCCATGTGTTTACCTACAGGTTGAACAGGTGAAATAAGAGAAAACGATATCATAAAAGCGGCCTAAACCGCTTTTATTGTGTTAAATCACGCTTTGGGTTGGATCACAGTTGTTCGCGAATCATGTCTTCAAGTTTACCTTGATCGACCGCGAAGTTTCGGATGCCTTCAGCAAGTTTTTCGATGGCCATCGGATCTTGGTTGTGTTCCCACAAGAATTCCGCATGGGTCATTGCTGCTGGGCGTTTCTCGGTGGCGCCTGTGTCTTTTAGCTTCACAGGAATATCGCCTTCAGCATCGCTTAGCTCTTGCAACAATTGTGGGCTGATCGTGAGGCGGTCACAGCCGGCTAATTCTAGGATCTCACCGGCATTGCGGAAGCTTGCGCCCATCACAACGGTGTCGTAGCCGTGTGCTTTGTAGTAGTTATAAATGGTGGTAACGGACTTCACGCCTGGGTCTTCTGCAGGCTCAAAATCACGGCCTTCTTTGGCTTTGTACCAATCCATAATACGGCCAACAAACGGTGAAATCAGGTAAGCGCCGGCTTCTGCGCAGGCACGTGCTTGTGCGAACGAGAATAATAGCGTCAGGTTACAATTGATCCCTTCTTTTTCCAGGATTTCAGCGGCACGAATGCCTTCCCAGGTTGAAGCCAGTTTGATCAGGATACGATCGTTGCTGATCCCCGCTTCGTTGTACATGCTGATCAGCTTACGTGCTTTAGCAACGCTTGCGTCGGTGTCATAGGATAAACGGGCATCGACTTCTGTGGAGATGCGACCCGGAATGACATTAAGAATTTCTTTACCGATGTTCACTGCGAGGCGGTCACAGGTATCTGCGACTTGTTGGTCGGCATCACTGCTGTGTGATTTCGCATACGCAATCGCTTCATCAATCAATGGCGCATACTCTTTGATTTGCGCGGCTTTCAGGATCAGCGAAGGGTTGGTGGTTGCGTCTTGCGGTTGGTACTTTTTAATCGCTTCGATATCGCCTGTGTCTGCGACAACGGTGGTTAGGGCTCGGAGTTGGTCCAGTTTGTTGCTCATCTTCACTCACCTTCTTTACGTGGTAGGCCCAGACGCCGAGTTACGTGCTAACGCTTGATCTGAATATGAACAGATGCAACGCGTCTGAGCAAATGATGTGACGATCTTTGAGTTTTTTACGCCACTTGTCAATTGTATTGCGATATAAAGAGAGTTACGTCTCACTCTTTTGTCACGAATTTACTCATCCTGTTGAAATGTGAACACGCTTTCATCAGGTGCAGGCTCCGACATATTCAGCAGGGCCATTGCGCAGCTTGCACTGGTCGCGAGTACATCGATAACGCCCGTTCTCAGCGCACCGAGTATCGATAAGGCTTTGCGGCTCTCGCTCGCCATGGCAATAACACTCGGAATACGTGCCAAATCTGGCATCGCCAGTCCAACCACACGGCCACGCATCAGGTTATCCGTAGGTTGTCCGTCAAGTCGGAAGAAATCAAAACCGCCGATGTCTCCGACAATACCATGATTCACCCGTGCTTCAACAAACTCGCGTGCGGTAAAGCAACCCAATTTGACCATATGACTATTCTCATCCATATCGCCAATGCCGACCAGTGCAAACTCTGCTTTTCTGGCCTGGTTCAAGGTTTCACTGATATTCGGATGGGACACGAACACCTGTTGAATCGACTCATTATCCACATACGCTGGGGCGTATAGGGTTTCACTGCTCCCCCCAAACTTTTTGGCTAATCGTCGACAGATATGATCGGCATTAAACGCGTCACCGCTGCGGTGTGTGCCGCCTATTGCGCAAACAAACCGGGCTTGACGATGCGAGACAACCCCCGGGTGATCGGCGACCGCTGCGACATTTTGACCTTGGCCCACCGCAACCACCATGCCATCGTTAAGGTTACCGTCAAGATAAGAGGATACCAAGGTCGCGACTTGTGTACGTTGTTCTTCGGCGCTCGGTTGGTCGAGTGAAATTAAGGCGCGTTTAAGGTTAAACCTGGCCATCAATCGCTGTTCGAGCTGGGCACTGTGTACGGGATGGAATTTGACCGTGATTTCCACAATACCTTCTTCACGTGCTTTACGTAAAAGACGGCTTACTTTGGGGCGACTGATTTTATATTTGCGAGCAATTTCTTCCTGAGTCGCGCTTTGTTGATAGTACAAAATGGCGATTTCAGTTAATAAGTCGGTGTCTTCGTGATAGTGATCAGGGGGCGTTGATATGCTCATGCTCGATGGTCTCGCGACTGAACGGTACCTTAGGTTGCGTTTAAAGGCACGATGAATGCAATGCTTACCAGTATACGCCTGTTATACAAAACGAACAAATGTTCTGTCGCGATACCAATGTTCATAAGCTGTTACGGTGCTCGGTTATCGATTGGCGAGAATATCGTTGAAATCGCGAGCAAACGAGAATGCGTGGTGTGCTCTGTTTGAAAAAGTAGCCATTACTATCTAAGTTTATTAGTGCTCGTTCAAACAAAACTACTAGCGGCTGTGTAGAAGAGACTCGCGGCTACGTAGAAAAATAGCATGATGACGAGCTTGTCTTTGGCTAAGGGAGTGTGGCTTGATGCACGCACTACAATCACGACAACCCCTGATCTGGGGGGCGACATTGCTCGCATTACTCGCCTTGAGTACGTTCGGGGTGTGGATTGCTGATCTCAGTGAGGGTACGACCGAAGAGCAGCCTCTTCTTGACGTAAACTATAGTTACTTTGTTGACGAGACGAACGAGCTATCACTAGATTATGTGATGGCACATGCCCCTTTCATGTCGGTATCAGAGCCAACCCACATTCCATGGAAATTAGCTTACCAAACGTACTGGGTCAAAATCGGCTTTGACTATACGGGCCTCACTGAGCGGCCGATACATGTGATCACTGATAACCCTTCAATTGATTATCTTGACGCTTATCACGTCCTCGATGGTGAACAGATTCGCTCGCGTGTAAAAGCTGGCGATATCACACCAGAAAGACTGAACCGCTTGCCCTTGCCGTCCTCAGTGCCCGTGACCTTGCTCCCTGATCATGCTAATCAACTTTTGATCAAAGTAACGTCACGAGACATGGCAACCATGCCACTATGGGTGATGGATCATGGGCGCTATGACCATTTCGCCAAATCACTACATTTGGTATGGGGCGGATTTATGAGTTTTGCCATGCTGATGGCACTCTATAGCGCCGGTGTCTATGTATACAGTCGGCAGCGCGTGTACTTAATTTATGTGTTTGCAACTGTGTTGAGTGCGTTAGTGGTGAGTGTGAATCATGGCTTTAGTCGTTACTTTGTCCCTGATTTTGTCCAGATATTTATCAGTAATCACTTGGTGGCACTCACTGTTTGTTTATTAACGGTCGGGTTATGGTTTACCTATTTTTTCTTAGATTTTACGCGTAGTTCTATTCATCAACACGCGCGATCTCTATTTTTAATCACGACGGGTGGGCTGCTCGGTCTCGCATTACTGAGCTTTATTACGCCGGCTTATATGTCTGCCTCTTTGGTTCTCATTGCGCAAATCCCAGTCTACGGAGTGATTATTTATTACTTGTGGCAGCAATGGCAGCCGAGTAAGTACTGGTTGTTTCTATTTATTTTGTGTTGGCTACCCGCAATGGCTGGCGGACTGACATTCTACGCACTGATGCTGAATTACATTGAGTACACTCTGGTGTCAAGTTATGTCTTGATGCTCGCGCTTGCGCTAACCATGATTCTATTTTCTCTGGCGCTTGCCGAGCGGTTTCGTTTTCAAAGGATGCAGGAAATGCGAGCGCTGACTCATGATACCTTGAGTTGCCTTCCTAATAACAACGTATTGCACATGGTGATCAGCGACCTCATTAGCCGCAACAACAATTTCAATTTGTGCTGTTTATCGATTGATAACTATAACAATTTATTGCCTTACCTAGATGAAAGTGCACGCGATGAATATATCAATGCGATTGCTGCACGTATGAATGAC
The DNA here is from genome assembly GCF_001996265.1 of Salinivibrio sp. MA440. Classification (NCBI taxonomy): domain Bacteria; kingdom Pseudomonadati; phylum Pseudomonadota; class Gammaproteobacteria; order Vibrionales; family Vibrionaceae; genus Salinivibrio; species Salinivibrio sp. MA440. The sequence continues at coordinate 50,875 of NZ_MUFI01000021.1, read as the reverse complement.
ACCTTAGCGGTTCAGCCGGTACAAGCGATCAAAACGGACAGTGATATGCCCAGCCACCGCCTGGGCTGCCTAAAAGAAGGGGTGTTTGCTTTTTTAATTGAGGATGTGGATCGCAAGACGTGTGACCAGGTGCTAACTGCTGTAGTTGATAGCTTAAATGGTGATTTATGCGTGGGATCCTTTGTTACGCAAGTCAATGTGCGTATCGGTGTTTGTCACTATCCAACCGATGGTGAGCATCCAGGATTACTTATTAGCCGAGCGTTAAATGCCATTGACCAGCACCGTCCTTTTGTTGGCAGCTATGCGCACTTTAATTCTCATGAGCAGCGACACCATCAGCTACATGTCTCGCTCGTCACGGATTTAAGAGATGCGATTGAGAATGATGGGTTGGAGCTCTATCACCAACCGCAAATTGATTTACGCACAGGCTCTATCCATGGCTCAGAGGTGCTGGCACGTTGGACGCACCCAGAGTATGGCCAGATATCGCCTGAGGTGTTTGTACGAATGGCCGAGGATGTCGGGATTATTAATAGTCTTACCCTTTGGGTGATTAAGCGTGCTTTTCAGCAGCAAGCGCAGCTTATTAACCGTGGCCACTGTCGTCGGCTTTCGGTCAACATTAGTGCGTCTGATATCTATATCCCTGATTTAGCCAATCGTGTGGTTGAACTGGCTCGAGAGTATCATATACCCACGAATTTAATTTCACTCGAACTGACCGAATCGATCATGGTGGAAGATTACAATTGGCTCAAGCAGTTGATTGCAGATCTATCGGCAAACGGTATTGAAGTCTCTATCGATGATTACGGGACAGGGTATTCGTCTTTGTACTTTCTATCTCAATTGCCTTTTACTGAGCTTAAGATTGACCGCAGCTTTGTGCGAGATCTTCCCAAAAGTAGCCGCCACCAAAGTATTGTTCGTGCAACCACCGATATGGCGCGATCGTTAGGGGTGATGGTGGTTGCCGAAGGGGTTGAGAGTGAAGAAGCCGAGAGCTTGCTTCGGCGTTATGGTGTGGACGTTTCGCAGGGCTACTACTATTCACGCCCCTTACCGTTTAGCCAATACCAAGCGTACGTGGAACGTATGGACAGTGCGCAGCCGAGTACAGTGATACGCGAACGAAATCGGCGCTCTTCATCTGGATAGGTGGATCTCAAAAAGTGTAAACCGTTCGCGAGGCTGTCGTTTACTAGCGCTGTCATTTGCAAGCGCTGTTGTTCGTAAGAGCTGTCGTTCGCAAAGCTATCGTTTGTAAGAGCTATCGTTTGTAAGCGCTATTGTTTGTAAGCGCTATTGTTTGTAAGCGCTATTGTTTGTAAGAACTATCGTTTGTATGAGCTATCGTTCGCAAGAGCGACGGATATTATGAGGATCAGCGTTGTGGCGTCATCGCGAGTGCATCGCGTAAATGTCCTTTAGCTTGCTCAATATGCTTTCTTGCTAAATGCGGATCCTGCCCGGTTAACACCATAAAAATGGCTACCTTAACCTCACCGTCGGCATGGGACAGAGCCTGAACCGCGGTCGCTTCATCACAACCTGTCGCTTCCATCACGATCAGGGTTGAGCGTGTCACCAGTTTTTGATTGGTGGCTTTTACATCGACCATTAAGTTTTGATAACACTTACCGATTTTGACCATGGCGGCAGTGGTTAATAGGTTCAGTACTAACTTTTGCGCGGTGCCAGACTTCATACGGGTTGAGCCGGTAAGCGCTTCTGGGCCGACCTCGGGCGTTATCGCGATATCAGCATGCGAATTGATCGTGGCGTTGGGGTTACATGATAAGGCGATGGTGACAGCACCTTGTTGCTTAGCAAATTCAAGCGCGCCAACCACATACGGCGTTCGGCCACTGGCGGCAATACCGACGACAACATCTTTCGAACTGAGGTGTTGGGCGTCTAGATCCGCGACACCTGCCTTTGGATCATCTTCCGCTCCCTCTTGGGCGATAAACATCGCTTTTTCGCCTCCGGCAATAAGGCCAATTACCTGTTCATGTCCGACCCCGAAAGTAGGCGGGCACTCAACGGCATCTAATACACCCAGGCGTCCACTGGTGCCCGCGCCAATATAGATAAGCCGGCCTCCCGCGTTAAACCCGGCTACGATGTGGTCGACAGCGTCAGCGATAGCGGGAAGTTGTGATTGGACTGCAAGTGCGACGCCTTGGTCTTCGGCATTAATCATGGTCACCAAGCCAAGTGTATCTTGCTGATCGAGTCCGTAAGTGTTGGGATTACGCGTTTCGGATAATAAATGCTTGAGTTGCTCGACGCTGGGGGCTGTCATTGATGTTCCTTAATAGGGTAGATAGATGGCACCTAAGCAACACGCTTGGCTGGCGCCGGTCACGGCAGGGACGTTGCCAGGCTGGTGGTTGAGTGTTTGTTTAGCAAGCCATGCAAAGGCAATGGCTTCCATATCGTCACAACGGATCCCGACTTCATCGGTTTGAGCGATTGCCCAGTTGGGCATGGCTTGTTGCAGCGCGAGCATTAACGTTTGATTATGTGCTCCCCCACCACAAACAAAGATGCGTCCGCGCTTTAGCGGTCGTATGGCCATGGCGATACTCTCAACGGTGAGTGCCAAAAGTGTTGCTTGTACCTGATCGGGGGAGAGCGAAAACGCGAGCAACTGACGGTCGAGCCAGTCGAGGTTAAAATATTCTCGACCTGTGCTTTTGGGCGCAGGGCGAGAAAAGTAAGCATCCGACAGTAGCCGGTGGAGCAGGGGCTGATAAGGCGCACAGCTTGCCGCCCATTCACCATCTCGATCATAGGCTTGATGGCGATGTCGTTGTGTCCACGCATCCATTAGCATGTTACCGGGTCCGGTGTCGTAGCCATATAACGGGCGATCAGGGCATATCATTGAGACATTGGCGATGCCGCCGATATTGACCACCGCAGTCGGTTGTTCGCTATCGGAAAAGTAATCGTTATGAAATGCGGGCACCAGTGGTGCACCTTGGCCACCATACGCCATATCTTTGCGACGAAAATCGGCAACAGTGGTAATACCGGTTCGAGCGGCAATCACATTGGCGTCGCCAAGTTGCATGGTAAACGGGTAATCCCCACTTGGCTGGTGATACACCGTTTGTCCATGACAGCCTATCGCGGCGACATGCTTAGGCAATAAGGCGGCGTGTTCGAGCAAGGTATTAATCGCCGCGGCATAACATTCGCCTAAGCGACGATCGAGCTCACCGAGGGTTGTCACTGACACAGGCTGACCTCGGCTTAACGTAATCACCGTGGCTTTGATGTCTTGCGGTATCGGATCACTGTGTCGCGCAATTGACTCGACTTGACCGGCTTGGTTAAACCTGACAGCGACGGCATCGATATTATCTAAACTGGTTCCTGACATGACACCAATATAGATATCGGCTCCAGAGTATGACATGTGGCTGTTCCTTGCATAATGACGACGGTACGATAGCAGTAATGCGCAATGGGTATACACAAACAGCGAGTATAAACAGATTGCGATATCTCGCAAAGTGCTTGATTATTCGTCTGTGATAAACGCAGGATGAAGGAGACATAATGGGACCCGTTTGGCTCGATGTGCACGCAGAGCAAATCGATAATGAAGAGAAAGAAATTCTCGCGCATCCGAGCGTCGGTGGCGTGATTTTGTTTGCCCGCAACTATTACGATTCCGCGCAGCTTCGCGCACTGACACAGTCTATTCGTGCGGCGGCAGGCCGAGATATCTTAATTGGGGTGGATCAAGAAGGTGGACGCGTTCAACGCTTTCGAGAAGCGTTTACGCCGATCCCGGCCGCACAGTCTTATCATGCACTTGGTGCAGCCACAGAGATGGCTGAGCAAGCCGGATGGTTGATGGCCGCCGAGTTAATTGCGCATGGGATTGATTTGAGCTTTGCACCTGTGCTTGATCGCGGCTTTGCGTGTGCCGCCATTAAAGATCGCGCGTTCGGTGAAGAACAACAGGTGGTGACGCAATACGCCAGCGCCTTTTCAATGGGTATGCGCCGTGCCGGCATGGCAACGACCGGGAAGCATTTTCCGGGGCATGGTGCTGTGTTAGAAGACTCTCATTTAGTCACCCCTGAAGATCCGCGTGATATTCTGCAGTCGTCTGATTTCGCTATTTTTAAAGCGTTTATTGAACAAGGCTTATTGGATGCGGTTATGCCTGCGCATGTGGTCTATCCGCAGCATGATACACAGCCTGCCAGTGGCTCACGCTATTGGCTAACTCATATTTTGCGTCAGCAACTCGGATTTAAAGGGATTATCTTCTCGGATGACTTAAGCATGGGTGGGGCGCATGTGTTTGGTGATGCCCCTTCTCGTGCTAAGGCAGCACTGGATGCAGGGTGTGATATGACGCTGATCTGCAATGATCGCGCAAGTGCGGTGTCGGTTTTAGATGCATTACCGATTCAATCCGTGCCAATGGCAGATGCACTCCGGGTACGGACGCCGATTGATTGGCAGACACTTAAGCAAAATCCATTGTGGCAAACGACGCATGCCGTATTAACGGCGTTCGATACCCATTGGCGAACGATGCAAGCCTAACACCGTCTCGGTGATAAGTGGCAACAAAAAGGCAACGCCGACGCATTGCCTTTTTTAATTTTGACGACAAACGTATCAACGCAGTTAGCGGTCATCACCGAAGTAGCTGTCCTCTTGCTGAGGTCGGTGCGCGCGTTTGCTTTGACGTTTTTTGCCTTTTTTGCCGTGTGACATATCGTCATCAAAATCGTCGTGGTGGCGAGATTTAAACTTCTCTTTTTGTTGAGAGCCGTGTGTTAACCATTGATCCCACTGTGCCATGGTGGTGCTTTCCTAACGCTTGTTGATTTTTAAGGCTACGTGTAGCCGGATGATTAGGCAGTATGTTGTTGCCTAACAATTTTAAGATAGCCGAAAAATGCCCCACCGACTAGTGAAATTCGCCGCAAACGACCGTTTTTTTAACCGGCGTAAAGCTGACCGTTTGATTCTATTAACTGACTGATTAAATTGCTTTTATCGTTGTTCGTCAGCCAGATAAGGTGAAGAGGATGGGTAAGCGCTTGTACTTTATCAACTAAATGAAGTCGTTTGCTGTCTAGGTACTGTTGAATCGCCAAGGAAGGCAGAAATGCGATGCCGCCATGTGTGAGCAAATAGTTTAACGCTAGGTGGCACGACTGGGTGTGTAACACCGGTGGGCGCTGTAACTGCGCTATTTGGCTTTGTGCACTCGCAAATTGTGTGCCCCAGTCAAGATAGATAAGCGGTAGCTCATCACTCTTATCCAGATGAAGATGAGCGACGTGGCTGACCAACTGTAATTGATAATTGCCAAGGTGATGAGACTGCAGCCCTTCAAGTTTTGGTAACTCTGACGTTAGGCCCGCGTCGATGCGCTTCTCAATTACATGGCGAGCGAGTAATTGCCTTGGCGTTGATTCAGCACGGAGTAGCCAGTCGGTATGGTCTGCACCTATCTGATTTATCCATGCGCTTACGCCATCAAGCTCCCATAACATCGGTGACGCCCCAAATGTTAATTGGCTACTGGCGGCTTGTATGGCACTGACATCGTGTTGCGCACGTTGCCAAGTTTGCAGCATAGTTTCTGCATAGGGAAATAAACGCTCACCTGCTTCTGTGAGGCGAACATTATTGCGCTGACGAATAAACAGTGCGGTACCTAACTGGGTTTCGAGTTGGCGAATACGAAAGCTGACTGCGGATTGGGTCAGATAAAGATTATCCGCCGCATGACCGAAATGGCGGGTCTTGCTGACTTCAATAAATGTACGCAGCAGTTGAATATCCAATACTTATACCCTCGTGACTGGATTTTTAGTATCGAGATAAATAACGCGAAACAGCGATATCGTCAAGGGAGACGACGCGGGCGTTAGGTTGAACTATCGATAACAATCGGGCGGTGAGACGTTAAAGCATGAGGTCCGCGAGTGTGAGCGGGCGATCGGTTAATCCAAGACGCTGAGCAGGCGTGACGTGGGCGTGATCTTGCCAACACAAATTGTGCCAGGCACGGTAAATATCAAGTAACGGCAGTAACCCTCCAGGGCGTAACCGGCGTCGTGGCTCATTAACCAACAGTGCAAATTGCTGATGGAAGTGTTGTTGATATTTCTTCATCGCATCACAGCTTGCATGGGTTAACCAATAGGCTTCTCTGCCCTTATTTTGCCCATGATCGCAAATGGCTTTGCTCCCTGCACCGCTGCGCGTAAACGCCCAGCGATCGCGCCACCAACTGAGTAACACAATATCAATTTTTTCTGGCTCTGAGCCGGGTTGCCAATAAGGATCTTGCTCGACGTAAACATGGCTTACCCGTTTGTCACGAATATCGGCTTCGAAAACGGATAAACAAGCCGAGCGCAATAAGGGCTCCTGCGGAGAAAACACCACAATGTGTTGCCAATGATCAATAAAAGGCTTGAGGTTTAAATAATGGGCATAGGTGGTGTATTGAGGACGAATCAGGGTACCACGATTAGGGTAAATAAAGTGCAACGGCTGGGTGTAAGGGTCTTCCACATTTGAGCGTGAAAACACCTCTCGGTATTTTGCGTCAACGCGACCCAGTAAGCCGTCAGGGCGTGGTGTTGGCTCCGAGCGCTGGCCTGCATTGGTGGTCGCCATAAAGCGGCAAGCGTCTTGATACGGATCATGATGCTCGGTGAGATGGTCATGATCATACGAATGATAGTTGACATCTTGAAGCAAAATATAGCCGCTATGCGCCTCTCCGGTCGCTAGCCATTGTACGCCATTTTCGCTGTTAGGTTGCAGCGGTGCATGAACACTCGCGAGGTGGCCTGTTGAGGTATCAGATAAAAAGCGTGTGTCGTACGCGGCAAGTTTTTGTCGACAACGCGCAGCTATTTGATTCAGGTGATCATAAAAGGTCTTTGGGTTGAGAGAAAGCCGACGACAGATCTCTCGCACGGTATGGCCCGTGAAAAGGAAGGCCAGCAACTTTTGTTGCAGCTCACTCTTTTTGTTAATCCCAGACCAACGGTCGACAAAGGTACTTTGACAGCCTTTACACCGATAACGTTGTCTATCGCCGCTGTAGCCAAAGGCATGGTAACAGTGACGGTAGGTTAAGACTGGCTTACCTAAGTGCTCACAGGCGGGGTTGGTACAGGCACATAGTCCATCTGCATGGAGTTGACGTTGGGCTATCAACTCGGCATGAACTTGCTGGTTGTTGAGCAGAGGAGGAAACGCCCCGCATTCTCGGCATACTAGCGTTGGGCGTGCCGGATTAGAGCGCTGAACCAAATAATCTTGCTCATCCATTGACCCAAAGTTAGGACAGGTCAAGGTTTTACAAAAATTCAGCTGCAATTGACCGGCAGCGGGTGGCAGTTTACCGCTTGGCACGTTTCCTCCAACCCACATTTACAGGTTGATCGCGGTCTCGAGCGAGACAGTCATCATTTCATTAAACGACTTTTGACGCTCATCTGAGCTCAGTGCTTCACCACGAATAATGTGGTCAGACACGGTCAGAATGGTGAGAGCACGCGCGTTTAGCTCTGCAGCGACACCGTAGATACCCGCTGCTTCCATATCAACGGCAAGAATGCCAAGTTTGTCCATTTTGTTGAACAGATCGGCTTCTGGGCTGTAAAAGAGATCCGCAGAGAATACGTTACCAACGCGCACAGAGACGTTTTGTTTACGCGCTTCACCAACGGCAGTTTCCATAAGATGGAAATCACAAATAGCGGCGAAGTCATGATCGGCAAAACGGGTGCGGTTTACCTTTGAGTCGGTGGAAGCGCCTTGTGCAACGATCACGTCCATCAGTTTGACATCATCTTTTACTGCGCCACAGCTGCCGACGCGAATGACATTTTTAACACCGTAATCTTTGATCAGCTCATGGACGTAGATGGAGCACGATGGGATACCCATACCGTGACCCATTACCGATACTTTTTTGCCTTTGTAAGTGCCGGTGTAACCGAACATATTACGGACGTCAGTGACCAGTTCCGCGTTTTCTAGAAAGTTTTCGGCAATGTACTGCGCGCGCAGTGGATCACCTGGCATCAGGACTGTTTCAGCAAATGCGCCGTCTGCAGCGTTAATATGTGGGGTAGCCATAGTGTGCTCCAATTATCTAAAGTTAAGAGAAAAAGCGTTCGATCACGGCTTGATAAGCCATGCCGCCAAGGTAGATACCAACGATGCCCATGATCCCAGAAATCACCGGGGGAGCAGGCAATGGTAACTTGATCGCGCTGAAGAAAAAGCCAACAATGGCGCCAGCGACGACCGCAAGTAAAATTTCGTTCATTATAACCCTCAAACAACTCGTTAGATGCAGTTCAGCTCAATCCGGTACCGAATTTGCGACAGTCTTAGCTGTCTTTAATTATCGTTTCAGTCATACCGCTCGAGATGAGTCTAGTGTATGTAACCAGCGCATATATCCGCGCGATCTTGATCACAACTATATCCATGTTAACCCGTAAACTGGCCAATGATTACTAAATATGTTGATAGTGTCGGTGCAATCGCTTGCGTTGTAACCAAATAGGTCCGATTCGATGGTTTATTCGCGGATAAAAACGGGAAATAGACACAACACTGGCTGATATCTGTCTTTATTTTGCGCAAGATCAAAACAGTTTTAGTAACTGACGCCCTTATCGTGATGGTGTGTTGATCCGGCTTTATCAATAGAGTTATGAATATGAATAATTCTCACTTCTATTCGTGACTTGGCGTTTTAACTGCGTTAGCATGCTGCCATCAATTTTTGCGAGGAAAGGGCTATGCAAGCTTTTCGTTCATTTTTCCAATTCATTCTTTTAACCGTTTCTTTGGTATTAAGTGGTCACGCTGCTGCAAAAACCATCCACCATGCCATGGGCACCGTTGAGATTGACGGTGTGCCGCAGCGTGTGGTTGTGCTTGGGCAAGGCAGCCTCGATGTGCTTGACCGCCTGGGGGTTGAACCTGTAGGCGTGGTGAAATCATTGATGCCAGATTACTTAGCAAAAACTTACCAAGATGATAAGTATGTGGCGGTAGGGACCGTTAAAGAGCCTGATTATGAGGCAATCTTTACGGCAAAACCGGATTTGATCATCGCAGAGGCGCGTATGGCGTCGCTGATGAGTGAATTAGAAGAAATTGCGCCAACCATTATGTTCCAAGCCGATTATGACCATTATTGGCAGAGTGTTCAGCAAAACTGGCGCATGCTGGGTAATGTCTTCGACAAACAAGAAAAAGTGGAAGCCATTATCGACCAGGTAAATACCAAAATTGCACAAACACATGAAAAAGCGGTGGCAGATAACTTCAACGCGCTTATGGTGATGAGCAACGGCAGTAAAGTGGCGATGTTTGGTGAGAAAAGCCGCTTTGGTCTGGTTTTTGACGAGCTGGGACTAAAACCTGCGAAAAGTGATGACGTAGAAGTGGCTGGCTCTCACGGCAACCTGATTTCTTTTGAATACATTGCCGATGCCAATCCAGATGTGTTGCTGGTGCTTGATCGTGAGCAAGCGATTGGTGAGGGACAGGGAAAAGCTAAAGCGCGTTTCGATAACCCATTGGTAAATAAGACACCGGCGCACCAAAATCAACGTATCAGCTACTTAGATCCAACTGCTTGGTATATCACCATGGCTGGGATGACGGCGATGGATAAAATGATCGACGATGTCAATCGCGTACTTTAATCGTTTTTGATGACGCATCGCTTTCTGTATAGATTGCTTTTTTACAGATAAAAGTTGACCCGGGCTTCTCCCGGGTCTTTGTGGTTTCAGACCCAACGGTAGTCGTGTTGTGAAGTATCTTTCTATTCCTATCCTTATGGTGCTGGCGCTATTGTCGATATCTATCGGTGTCGCCCACGTTTCTTTGGATAGTTTGTGGGCCGGTGATTCAGAAGCCTGGACCATTTTTACCACCAGTCGTATTCCGCGCCTGCTGGCTATTTGTCTTGCCGGGGCTGGGCTGAGTGTGGCCGGCCTGATTATGCAGCAGATTTGTCAAAACCGCTTTGCCTCCCCAGATACCACGGGCACCATTGATTGCGCGCTGCTTGGCTATGTGGTTACGCTCGTGGTTTTTAGTGGTGCAAACCAATGGCTTGACCTGACCGTGATTGTCGGTACGGCGATGGCAGGTACTTGGCTATTTGTCCGTTTCTTACAGCGCCTCAAATTTAAAAATACCGTGCTTGTTCCTTTGATCGGGATTATGTACGGCAACGTGGTCTCGTCTCTTACTCAGTTCCTGGCTTACAAATACGATTTGATTCAAACCTTACAAGCGTGGACGGTGGCCAATTTTTCATCGGTGTTGGCGGGGAACTATGAAATCTTGTTTGTTGCCATGCCTGTATGTGCCGTGGCCTATGCCTATGCGAGCCAATTTAGCGCCGCCAGTATTGGAGAAAGCTTCGCCAAGAATATTGGTTTGGATTACCAAAAAGTGGTGCTGTTTGGTGTCATGGTGGTTGCCTTGTTGTCGTCGGCCGTGGTGATGATCGTCGGCGTGATCCCTTTTCTTGGCCTGATTGTGCCGAATGTCGTCTCATTGTTCATGGGCGATAACATTAAGCGTAATTTGCCTTGGACCGCCTTTTGGGGGGTGGTACTGGTCTTAAGTTGCGATATTTTAGGCCGCGTAATTATCTTCCCTTATGAAGTCCCTATTGCCATGATCATTTCGATTTTGGGTGGTGTGGTCTTTATCTACTTAGTGATGAGGGATAAAGCCAATGCGTGATGGACTCAAACTTTCTCTTGTTGCGGTGGGCGTTTTACTGGTCGCCGGTTATTTCTTAGGGCATGGCCTTACCGCGGATAATTATGCTTACTTTCTTTCTAGGCGTACGCCGAAGGTGCTTTCGATTGCGCTGGCAGCGATCGCAATATCGGCCTCTTCATTAGTGTTTCAAACCATCACCAATAATCGAATATTGACGCCCTCAATTCTTGGTTTTGATAGTTTGTACGTCTTATTGCAAACCCTGTTACTGGTGATCTTTGGTTCAACCAGTCTGTTTTTGGTGAATGCCTATTTAAACTTTGCGGTGAGTGTGGCATTGATGACGGTGACGGCGAGCGTGCTATTTACGCTGTATTTTCGTCGGCATCGCGCTAACGTCTATACCTTGCTGTTAATTGGTATCGTACTCGGGAGTGTGTTTGGCAGTGTTAGCCAGTTTTTCACCTTATTAGTTGACCCCAGTGAATTTGCGGTACTTCAAGATGCCATGTTTGCCAGTTTCAATAATGCGAATCGCGATCTGGTGTATATCAGTGTGCCGGTGTTAGGGCTGTGTTTGTTGGCGCTTTACCGCTATGCCAATCAGCTGGATGTTTGCTTACTGGGTGAAGATAATGCCACCAGTTTAGGCGTCGATATGCGCGGACTCACACTGAAGGTGATGGTGATCATCGCCATCATGATTGCGGTATCGACGGCTTTGGTCGGGCCTGTATTGTTCTTTGGTTTGATTGTGGTCAGCCTTGCTCGGCAAATGTTTGTGAGCTATCAGCATCGTTTTTTGATTCTTGCGACCAGTGTATTGGCAGTTTTTTTGTTGTTAACCGGTCAGTATGTTGTTGAGCAGTGGTTCGGGTTTGAAACCACTGTCAGTGTGATTATTAACTTTGTTGGTGGAAGCTATTTCTTGTACCTGCTAACGAAAAACAAGTTTTAACCATTATGATTGAATTAATTGGATTGTCGAAAGCCTACGGGCAAACCCAGGTGGTAAATCAGGCCAGTGCGTTGTTCCCACCGGGTAAAGTGACCGCGATAATTGGTCCAAATGGTGCGGGGAAAAGTACGCTGCTCTCTATGGCGAGTCGACTCACTGACAGTGATGCAGGTGAAGTCTTGATTGGCGATAAACCGCTCAGTGAATGGAGCAATGAGGCATTAGCAAAAAGGCTGGCGGTGTTGCGGCAGGCGAATAATGTCAATATGCGCTTTCGTGTTCGTGAGCTCGTGGCATTTGGTCGTTTTCCCCACTCTAAAGGGCGACTGACTGCAGATGATGATACGGTGATTGATGAAGCGTTAGCTCAATTAGGGTTAACGGAGTTACAAGACCGCTTTATTGATCAATTAAGTGGGGGCCAACGGCAGATGGCATTCATCGCGATGGTGGTGGCACAAAACACCGATTATATCTTTCTCGATGAACCGCTTAATAATCTCGATATTCGTCACTCGGTGGCGATCATGAAGACGGTCAGAGACCTGGCACATCGATATAACAAGGCCGTGGTGGTCGTGATGCACGATATTAACTTTAGCGCTTGTTATGCGGACAATATGGTCGCGATGAAAGATGGTGAAGTGGTATCGAGCGGTCCCGTTGATGAGGTGGTGACCAAGCCAGTGATGGAGCGTATTTACGAGATTGAGTTTGAGGTTGAACAAATCAATGGTCAGCGTATTTGCCTCTATTATGGCGCGGCAACACCGGCGTTAGCCTTGGCACAGTAAACTGTATCCAGCCGCAAGAGCGGCTGGATACATCGTCACTAGTGTGATTTAGCGGTACTCGAGGTCTTGTTGCTGGTGGTCGGCGCTCGCGTCAGCCACCAGCTTGCCAATGAGCCGAGTGTCACCATCGCCACGCCTTGCCAGAAGGAGAGCGTCAGCTCGGTCGACAAGAGAATCGCTGATAAAAACGTTGATAGGATCGGGATAAAATAAGACAAGGTTGCTAAGAACACCAAATTGCCCTTAAGAATACCAAGGTTCCACAGCCCGTAACCTCCTCCCATTGCCGCACCGGCCACGAGCACATAAACTGCCTCCGACCAAGAACCGGAAAGCGCAGGCGCATCAGAGAGTGCAAAACCGACCCAGAGTGTGATGGCCGTTGCTATAAAGAACCACGTGATGCCGTTTTTTCCCTGCGCACTCATGCGGGTCAGATTACAATATATGGCCCAAATGATGGCGCCACTGAAAGCCAGGATATAGCTCAATGGGTTTGAGTGAATATTGGCGACTAAATGATGCCAAGAAACCCCCTGTTTGCCGCCTACTGTCCAGATAACGCCTAAAAATGCGATCATTAAGGCAGGATAAAGCCAAAGGCTGACTTTTTGGCGAGTAATAAGCACGGAAAAGAAGACGGTTAAGCACGGCCACAAATAGTTAATGACGCCCATTTCGATCGCTTGTGTGCGCGTATTAGCCCATGCTAGGGATAACGACAAGCATAATTCGTAGACCACGAATAACACGCCGCCGACAATTAAGTAGCGACGTGGAAAATCGCTGAGTTTGGGCGTACCGACAAAAACCACTAAGCAGAGCGCCGCGATAGTATAAATGGCGGCAGCGCCACCTACAGGGCCAAGTAATTCGGTCACGTGGCGGATCAATGCGACATTGCTGCTCCACAGTAGGATTGCACCACACCCTGCAAGCGTGTATTGATTCATAACAGGCAGTCCAAGCAAAAAGCTTAAATTGCCTATCTTTTCGGCGTCTCGCAACCCTATTCAGCATCTTTTTGTTTGTTCGATACTTTGTTGGCAAGCAAGGTATCAAGTGGCGTGGGATAGTCGATTAAAAACCCTTGCACATAATGAATGCCGATCTCTTGTACGCGCGCGAGTTTTTCTTCATCAGACACCCACTCCGCGACAGTTTTATACCCCATGGTGTCACAGATACTGACGATAGATTCGAGGATCACTCGGTCAATGTCGTTTTCGTTATCGGTGAGGTTGGCAACGAACTGGCCATCCACTTTCACGACATCAACGTTAAAGAGTTTCAAGTAATGGAAAGAACATAGGCCGGCGCCAAAATCATCTAGTGCGATGTGAGCCCCATAGGCGCGTAACTCATCGATAAATGAAACGGCGGTATTTAAGTGGCTAATTAAGGCTGACTCTGTGATCTCGAAGCACAAGCGCTCAGCGGGAAAGACGGATGAGGCTAACAGGGCTTTCAAATGTGTTTGGAACTTGGGATCGCTGATTGAGTGCGCGGAGAGGTTGAGATTAAATTTAAGGCCAGAGTCGGCCAATTCTTGGGCGCGAGTATTGAGCACATAGTTGGCCACCCACGCATCAATGTCACGAATGTAACCAAAGGTCTCTGCGGCGGGGATAAATTGCCCCGGATTCATGATATTGCCATCCGTGTCAATCATCCGCACTAATAGTTCATACCAGTGTTCAATGGTTGGTCCTTTCGCGGGAGCGACTTGTTGACCATACAGGGTAAATCGATCCTCAGCCAATGCGCGGGTAATTTTTCCGACCATTTGCATATCGTTGTGGCGGCCTTGGGCGAAGCCTGATATATCGTTATAGTCGACGATTTGTCCACGGCCCGCTGACTTCGCTTCATACATGGCAACGTCAGCGCGGCTCATTAAGTCGGACAGAGTTAAGGCGTCATCACCGATATTGACTAAGCCGACACTGGCACTGATGGCGAAAATCCGCTCTTCATAAGAAAAAGATAGATTCTCGAGCCGACTGATTAAATCGGCAATTGTCTGTTTGGCATCCCGCATATTGCAGTGTGTGAGGAGGACTGCAAATTCGTCGCCGCCGAGTCGTGCAACGGTGTCATCACTGCGAATGTTATCAGCCAATGCTTGAGACACTTGGCAGAGAACATCGTCGCCCGCATGGTGGCCGACAGAATCGTTGATGATTTTGAACAGGTCGAGATCGACAAAGGCAAGTACCGACGGGGTATCGTCATGGTGTTGTGTAAGGTGCCTTTCCATGATGGTTTCAAAGGCCCGGCGGTTCGGTAAATGTGTCAGTGGATCGTGGTTAGCGTTGTAGTCGAGTTGCGCCATTAACGCATGTTCTTCAGACACATCACGTAAAATATACACATAGCCTTGATGACTGGTTAACGGCGATACTGCCAAGGAGACATAGACGCGCTCCCCATTGGCTAACACAAGCTGGTAGGCATCTTTTATCTGTGTTTCAAAAAAGGTCGCGGTTTGATTTTCATGTAAACTCGAAAGCAGCACGCGCTGTTGTTGACGATACAGTTGGAAAATGTCGTCGATGGTTTGTCCAAGGGGCCGATCCTCACCATTGAGAGTCAGTCGCTGTGCCGTATGGTTGAGATAGGCTAAATGACCTTGGTCGTCGGTGGTGATTACGGCATCGTTGATGGAATTCATCACTACGTTTAATTGTTCGCGCTCCTGGGCAAGGGTTTGGTTGAGTTCATTTATTTCAGTATTGTCCCAGTTGGCGCCAATCAATCGTATGGTATTGCCGCTATCATCGATTTGTACACTGGCAAGGGCACGCAGGTAACGCGTTCGACCGTGAGTATCGAGAATCCGGAATTGGGTATCGATACGTTGTTGATATTTGAGGGCTTTGCCGAGTATACGCTTGACCCTATCGGCATCATCTGGATGGAGGCGATGTTGCCAAGTGGCCAATGTTTCTTTACCGTCAGAGACGGGTATATCGTAGAGCGCATACATCTGCGCATCCCATTCGAGCGTGTCGTCTGCGACGTTGTACTCCCAAATACCAATGTTAGCCGCTTTGGTCGCGGCTTCAAGGCGGCGGCGTAAGGTATCGGTTTGTTGGTTGGCTAGGTGCTGTTCGGTGACATCGATTACCGTACTTAGCACGGTTTCTGTCTCTTCACCGGTTTGTCGCGCCGACGCTTGCCGTAGATATCGGTAATCTCCCTGATCATTTTGAAAGCGAAATACTTCGATCATACGATCAGTACGCCCTTCAACCAGCAGGCGCATGGCTTGCTCCCAGCCGTGTAAATCGTCTGGATGGATTCGGGCGGTCCAGGCTTGGTAGGTTTGGATGCTTTTTGCACTGATCCCCAATAGTGGCGCTGACCAACCTGAAAACAGAATAACGCCAGTATGAACGTTCAATTCAAATACGGCGAGTTTGTTGATATCTAAAGCAAAACGCCAACGTTCTAGCCAGCGTTTTTGCTCTCTCTGTGCCGCTTTCAGTGCATTAATGTCTTCGACTTGGCTGATGAGATGCGTCACATGGCCGGCATGTTTGTCACGGACCGCAGTGACAGAGAGCCTTCCCCATACTTGCTCCCCATCCGCGCGCAGGAAGCGCTTCTCCAGCCGTTTATTATCGGTATGACCCATGATCAGTTCATTAAAATAGTCTTTTAATGCCGCTTGATCTTGCTCGCGGGTAAAAATAGAAACATGGGAGCCAAGCAATACACGCGGTTCACAGGCAAAAAACTGCGCAAGGCTCGCGTTAGCGTCTTGAACGATGCCGCGAGGGTCGAGTATGGCCATACCAATAAGGGAGTTATGCATCGCTTGGGTTAATAACGCATGTTGCTCCAGATGATGCTTTTGATGACGTCGATAGCTATATGCGAATTGTGTCATTATCACCCCGACCATCATGGCGGCACCAGCCATCGCCATGCGAGACAGTGAGGCTTTTTGATCCGCTTCTACTTGAAATGTCAGTGCACCGAGGGCGGATAAAATGTCAAAGCTTAGTAATGTTAACGCGATACAGCCTAAACCAATCAGACGACTTTGCAGTGTTGCCGCCAACAAAAACAGCGCTGTGAGCGCCAAAAACGGGTGAGGTGAAAGATATAACAACAGGCTGATTGTACTGATCGCGGCCAAGCACAGGGCTATCAAGGCGATCCAAAACGTGCTCGATTTCGCAAGTCGATCATTAGGTCGTTCGCTGAGGTTCTCTTTGACGACTAACAAGAGAGGAAATAGGGCGACAAAACCGACAAATTCGCTAATAAACCACCGAAGTACTAAGTAATCGAACGGTTGATGGGTTCCTATTGACTGAACACTGGCACCGAGTGTCGCACCAAATAGAGGGCTGATGATAAGTGTGGGCGCTAAACCTCGAATAAAGGGCCACATACTCTCGAACGGGTTACCGTAACGTTTGTACGTTAATCGGTAAATGGTGCAACCTAATCCGGCGGTTGCAGTGTTGACAGCCGCCATGCTGGCACTGAGTGAAGCGGGAATCCCCATCATGGTATCGGCATAAAAGACGCCGGTGAAAAAGCCTGCGGCTGCGACAAGCCTCACGTAGCCTGAAAAGCAGCTAAACCCGAATGCGCCGGCAGCCGATACGTACCAAATCACGGCGAATTGTTCGCTTTCTGGCAGCACCGCTAATGAGAACCATACCAGCGAAAAGCTCATCGTGACTAAAATAAAAAAGGCCTGAATCGATTGGCGAATTCGTCGATGGGGGATCATGGTTCTCTCATTAATAACAATAATCTAGGGAGAGCTTAGCGCATTTTGCGTGGGATTTAATCACGTTTGTGGTAATTATCATACAAAGACACTCTCGATGTTTATGAGTCGCATTTATTTTTGTATCGCAACTGCGTCGCAACAGTTAATCCCCAAGATGTTAGACATACGGCTTTAGTCTAAATTTGATCGTGTTCACCGCGATGACCCAAAAAATATGGCATCTGTAATGGACCAAGGCTGAAAGTCTCTCGGTATTAGCAGGTGTCTGTAACCGTTAGGTTTTTAGCGTACTGAGTGTGCTAATCCGTTCCAAAGATAAGGATTATAGGTGGAAAATGACAAGGATCGTAGTGGATAACAAAATGGGATTTTGGGTCGCATTTGGCGTCGTTTGTGCGCTGTCTATATTTGGAGGATGGGTTGTAGTATCGGCGCAATTTACATGGGTTGTGTTGATATTGGCCTGTCAAGCTGTGGGCATAGGTCTTGCCGTAAAGCTCTATCTGTTCCCGCGACACGAGCAAGAATCTGCAGTTGAAAACGCTACACTAGACATTCCTACTGAAACCGTTGGACGATTAGCAACGCGTGCCACAATGAACGCGATGACGGCCGCAGAAGTCTCGCATCGCTCTGACATTTTAACGGCTCGTTTGACAGAGCAGTTTTCTGCGGTGGTAGAGATTACCGATAAAGCGCAACATATTGAGCAAACTCTTTCGCGTGCTTGCCAAGTCGAGACTGAATCGGTTGAGCAAGTGACTCGTATGCGGGATCTTAGTCAGCAGGGTGTAAATGAACTGACCGCATCCATTGCTGAGATGCGAGATATTAACCAAAAAACCGCCGAAACGGTTGCGCGAATTGAAGCTCTGGACGCCAACGTCAATAAAGTCAGTGCCGTCGCACAAGTTATTGATGATATCGCCGAACAAACAAACTTGCTGGCATTAAATGCCGCAATAGAAGCCGCTCGAGCTGGTGAGCAGGGGCGTGGTTTTGCGGTGGTGGCTGATGAAGTACGACAGCTTGCGCAGCGGACTTCACAGAGCACAAGTGAAGTCGCGACAATCATAAAACACATTATGGCAGAGTCGAGTAATGTGATGGCACATATTCAAGCCTTGTCATCCGATGTCGAGTCAGGCACTGAAAATGTTGAGCGTGTCGGGTACATTTTAACCGAGCTTTCTTCGGGAGCCGATCAGGTTGAAGAAGCGGTAAAAGAGATAGCCCATGGGTCATCACAGAATAGCGCCAGTTTAGAGCAAATTGCATCCGCGCTGGTACAGGTCCGATCTGGACTTGAAATCAGTGATGAGCAAGTCACGGTCTTGAGTGAAGAAGCCGAGGGATTAATGGATACCGCAGAAAAAACCAATGCGGTTTTTGCTGAGCTCTCCGATGCTAGCCCTCATCAGCGTTTTTTCAAAGCGGCGAGTGTATGTCGAGATCGGATTGAAGCGGCTTTTGAACAGGCCCTTGCGAAGGGCGAGATTAGTCCTTCCGATTTGTTTGACCGCCACTATCAACCCATTGCCAATACGCATCCACAAAAATACACCACCCGTTTCGATACGTTTTGTGATCGATTATTACCGCCGATTCAAGAGCCTATTTTGGACATCGATGACAATATTGTTTACGTGATAGCCAATGACACGAACGGTTATGTTCCCACGCATAATCAACGTTTTTGTCAGCCATTAACCGGTGATTATGCGCAAGATATCACCGGTAACCGGACTAAACGCTTATTTGATGACCGTACAGGTAGGCGTTGTGGGCAACATACTGATACCATGCTGCTGCAAACCTATAAGCGCGATACCGGTGAAGTCATGCATGACCTTTCTGTCCCGCTCTTTGTTGCAGGTAAACATTGGGGCGCAGTGAGAATGGGATACTACCCACCGGTATCAGCAGAATGAGCGAAAAGGAGTAGCAATGAATCCAGTTGCGATTGTAACCGGGGCAAGTGGCGGCATTGGCCGCGAGACGGCGAAGTTATTGGCACAGCGTGGTTATGCCATTTGCATCAACTATTTGAGCAACAGTGAATCTGCTTTTGCGCTTGTTGATGAACTTCAAGCGATTGGAGTAAACGCGATCGCCGTTCAGGCCGATGTGTCGAGTGAAGAAGGTGTCAAGCGGTTGTTCAGTGAAGCGGATAACCGCTTAGGGAATATCACCGCATTGGTGAATAATGCCGGTATCATGTTGCCGCAATCGTCTGTCAGCGGTATGGATGCGGAGCGGATCAACGCGATGTTTCAAGCCAATGTTACCAGTGCCTTTTTGTGCTGCCGAGAGGCGGTGCATCGCATGGCGCAATCTCGTGGTGGTAACGGCGGCGCTATCGTTAATGTTTCCTCCGCAGCGGTTAAAACCGGATCACCCAATGAATACGTTGATTATGCCGCGACCAAAGCCGCATTAGACACACTGACTATGGGGCTAGCGAAAGAAGTGGGCCGTGAAGGGATTCGTGTCAACGCAGTGCGCCCAGGTCCAATTGATACCAATATGCATGCGGCAGGAGGAGAGCCTGATCGTGTCGCGCGTGTGGCTGATAATATCCCGCTTGGTCGTGGGGGGTCGACGCTGGAAGTAGCAGAAATGATTGCTTGGCTGCTGTCAGATAATGCATCTTATTCGACGGGTAGTTTATTTGATGTTGCTGGTGGCATGTAGTCTGCCGTATTTCGATGATACCACCGCGCGTTATGTCGCGCGGTGGTAATCTATATCGTAACGACCGTTGTTTGGCACCCTGCTATGAGCGGTTAAAAGCCGATACTGGTACCGACACTCACGGAGCTCGTTTCGGCATCGCCGCGATCGGCATAGGTGAGCTCAAAGTTCATTTTAGGTCCGACGGTCGGTTGTAACTCAAAGCCAACCGTTCCGCTGGCGCCCCAACCGATGTCTTTATCCGTCCCAAATTCGGTTTGATAGTAGTTTCCCCCACCACGCAGGTAGACACTGCCGATCGTCATAGGGAAGTTAACTTGTACGCCAACGGGAATATAGGTGGACGTCAACGTTGTTTCTGTACCATTGGCGTTATCAAAGTCGGCACTGGTTTCACCATACCCTGAATACAGGCTGGTATAATCGGTCAGCCGCCACGTGCCATTCACTTCCCAGGTGTGACCTGTCTCTGTTTGAGATCCGTATTTAACATCGGTAACACTGGCGCTAGCGCCGATACTGAGTGGCGATGTTTGGGCCTGTGCTGCTGTGGCGAGTAACATGCCCGCACAAAGCGTAGCAAGCGATAAGCGTTTGGTCATAATAACAATCCTTTTGGCCGAGATTCGCCTGACGTGTTTTCTCATTATAAAACGGTAACGGCGAGCAGACACCAAGCTTGAGTAATATTTGCGCTGTAGCGCTAGGTCATATTAAAGAATCTGCGCAATTGATTTTAACTCCCCGCCAGCAGTGCTATTGTATTGCCCCTTGTGTACCAGCATGACGCCATGCGTGTTTGTTTCTCAAAGGGCTTTAAACATGAAATTTGCAGTTCTCGATCAAGCGATTTACGACCACCTTTACCGTGATATTGAAGCCTTTCGAATCACGTTTGACTTGCCTTGTAACGATCCAACCTCATTAGACGACAAAGCAGATGATCTTCATACGGCATTGGCGGTTGAGGAGATGACCGAACTGGCTGAGGCTGACTCACTGGTTGAACAAGTTGATGCTATCGTCGACAGTGTTTATGTCCTCATGGGACGCGCCGTACAGATGGGGTCGCGCGGGTATCGTGATCAACTTGAAGTCAGTTATATGGTTGATATTTTATTGCAAATTGCTAATCGACTCGGGATCGATTTCATAACCTGTTGGGACGAAGTGCATAGCAGTAATATGAGTAAAGTTTGCCGCGATGCGCAGGCGTTCGCGGACACCCAAGCCTACTATGAGAAAAAAGGCATTGAGGTTGTGGCAAGCCCCAAAGATGACGGGATTATTGCCAAATGTGCAACAGATGTGACGGTTGACGGTAAATTGATTCGTCAAGGCAAGGTCATGAAGTCCGTGTACTATCGCCCAGCAGATCTTGCAAAATGTGTAATGGCCGAATTGGCTTAAATTCACGCGATATACGCTAGCATAACGCCGCTTTTTCTATAAAAAGCGGCGTTTTTTCGTCATGGGCTCAGAGCTCATTTATCACACGCCTACTTAAATTGAGTAAAAGCTCTCCATTGAGCCTATTGTGCAGGCTTGTCATTAAAGTTTTGCAAAAGTGTCTTGTTTTCTTACAAAGATTGCTTCTCATTTCATCTATAATTTTGCCTTTAGTCCTGATTTGGGTCTAAGTTAAAAGCTTGTGAGTCCTCTAAAGTAGGCAGCACATTTTTTAGTGTAACTGCTCTATGTGTTGAACGCCTCACGTGGAGCGGCTCACGCTTTCGTTATAAATCTAGGGAGAACATCGTGGAACATCCTTTCTCACTTGAAGGTAAAGTCGGCATTGTGGCGGGCCTGGCGAATGAAAATAGCATTGCCTTTGGCTGCGCCCAAGCGTTACACCAAGCAGGCGCAGACGTACTGGTGACGTATGGGTCACCTAAGGCAGAGCGCTTTGTCACCCCCCTGAAGCCGTCAATGGGGGATCCTGAAATGATGTTGTGTGATGTGCAAGATGACCACCAATTGGATGCGCTATTTGCGCGTGCCAAAGAAAAATGGGGGCGGATTGATTTTGTTGTTCACTCGATCGCGTTTGCGCCGTTAGATGATTTACACGGTCGGGTGGTGGATTGCTCTCGAGAAGGCTTTTCGCTCGCGATGGATATTTCCTGCCATTCGTTCATTCGCATGGCTAAGCGGGCAGAGCCTCTTATGTCAGCTGGGGGCACACTATTTAACATGTCGTACTATGGCGCAGAAAAAGCCGTGGATAATTACAACTTGATGGGACCGGTTAAAGCCGCGCTCGAATCGACCACGCGCTATCTCGCCGCTGAACTTGGGCCGCAAGGTATCCGTGTTCATGCCATTTCTCCAGGCCCAATTCGTACGCGTGCCGCCTCTGGATTAAAAGAATTTGAAGCGTTGGCGGTAGACGGTGAAACGCGATCGCCGTTACGTCGACTGGCAACGGTACAGGATGTGGGGAATGCGGTTGTTTACCTTACCGCTGATGCAGGGTGTGTACTGACAGGGCTAACGCACTACGTCGACGCCGGTCATCATCTTCGTTTTTAAATCAGCGTATTTTTCGACGTTATAGACGATTAAGGAGCTTACTATGACAGGGACACATAACGAGGAGGTCATCGAGAATAAGACGTACGATGAAATTTCAATCGGTGATGAGGCGTTTTTAGAAAAACGTTTAACCATGGAGGACATTAAGCTTTTTGCGATAATGTCCGGTGATGTCAATCCTGCTCATGTGGATGATGACTTTGCCAAAAGCAGCCGTTTCCAAGAGATTATTGCCCATGGCATGTGGGGCGGCGCATTGATATCAACGGTGCTCGGTACCAAGTTACCCGGGCCTGGGACGGTTTATTTAGGCCAAACGTTAGCCTTTAAAGCACCGGTCATGCTTGGCGACGTACTTCGAGTAATCGTACGCGTCGACCAAATGGACGATAAACGCCATCATATTGTGTTTGCCTGTCGCTGCGAAAATCAACGCGGCGATACCGTCATCGAAGGCGAAGCACGCGTATTAGCCCCCACTAAAAAAGTAAGCCGTCAACGGACAGTCATGCCAGAAGTGCGCTTGTCTGAGCGCGGGCAGTTACACGCGATTCTTACCGCAGCGGATCATCCTGATCCCATGCATACGGCGGTTGTCCACCCCGTTGATGACAGTTCTATTCGTGGCGCGGTTGCGTCGGCAAAACAGCAACTAATCATTCCAACGCTGGTGGGGCCAAGAGATAAAATTCTCGCCGCTGCAGACACCGCCGAAGTGGATATTCAGGACTTCGAAATTGTCGATACTCCGCATAGTCACGCGGCTGCAGAGCGCGCCGTGCAAATGGCACGAGCGGGTCAAATTGAAGCATTAATGAAAGGCGCGTTGCATACTGACGAACTGTTGCACGAGGTTGTCAAACGTGAGGGAGGATTGCGTACTGAACGTTGTTTAAGCCATGTAATGGCATTCGATGTTCCGACCTATCCAAGACCGTTATTTATTACCGATGCTGCGATCAATATTTACCCAGGGCTCGCGCAAAAGCGCGATATCATTCAAAACGCGATTGAGCTGGCGCATGCGATCGGGAACGCCCATCCGCGAGTGGCCATATTGTCAGCCGTTGAAACGATTAATCCGAAGTTGAATGCGACGATTGATGCTGCCGCGCTGTGCAAAATGGCTGAACGTGGTCAGATCACGGGTGGGATCCTTGATGGCCCACTGGCCTTTGATAGTGCCGTTTCTGAGGACTCGCGTGCAACAAAAGGTATTGAGTCGCCAGTGGCAGGGCGTGCTGATATCTTGATGGCTCCCGATCTAGAAGCGGCCAATATGCTGATGAAACAACTCAGCTATCTTGCCGATGCCAAAGGCGCTGGTGTCGTGGTGGGCGCAAGAGTGCCCATTATGTTAACCAGTCGAGCCGATGATGCTTTAACGCGAATAGCGTCAAGCGCGCTAGCGTTATTACTGGCGGACTATCAACGAAAATCGCTCGATAAGTCGCGTGTCTAGTGGATGATGAAAAATATACTCGTAATCAATAGTGGTTCGTCGAGCCTAAAGTTTGCGTTGTTCGACGCTGGCGCAATGTCTAATTCTGACAACACGGATCAGCAAGTCTGTGTATTTCGGGGGCAGTTCTCTGGACTAGGGACAGAACGAACCGCGGTGATCATGCATGCCGGGAATCATGCCTATGCCACTGCTCCGGCTGAGGCCAACGATCATCAGGCGGCTATTATATCGTTACTCGATTGGTTAGGGCAGCATAATGTGCTCGAACGCCTCATTGCGGTCGGACATCGTGTGGTTCATGGGGGGATGCACTATGATTGTGCCACCCGCCTGGACCCGGATAAAGTGACGCTACTGGACGCATTGACGTCTTTGGCGCCATTGCATCAACCTTATAGCCTCGCACCCATTCGAGCGCTAGACGAGCGATTGCCAGGTACGCCTCAAATTGCCTGCTTCGATACCGCCTTTCATGCGAAACAGCCTTTAGAGGCTCGCCAATTTGCGTTGCCTTATGCGATGTACGATCGCGGCTTTCAACGGTACGGTTTTCATGGGCTTTCCTATGATTATATTTGCCGTTGCTTACCTTCCATGATTCCTAATTATGATCCCCAAGCACGTGTGATTGTGGCCCACTTGGGTAACGGTGCCAGCTTATGTGCGATCCAAGCAGGACAGAGTATTGCATCGACCATGGGGTTTACAGCGCTAGAAGGGTTACCCATGGGGACGCGCTGTGGCGCAATTGATGCCGGATTGGTTTTACACCTCATCGGTGAAGAAGGAATGACGGTCGCTGAGGTAAGCAAACTCCTTTATAAGGAGTCTGGCCTGTTAGGCTTGTCTGGGATCAGCAGTGATATGCAAACATTATTACGTAGTGATAAACCCAGAGCCCAGCAGGCGATCGACCATTATTGTTATCGTATCGCCCGAGAGATCGGGAGTTTGATTGCCGCCTTGGGAGGACTCGATCATTTGGTGTTTACGGCGGGTGTTGGCGAGCATGCAGCACCCGTACGAGACAGTGTCGTGCACCAATGTGGTTGGCTTGGCATCAGGTTAGATGCATCGGCGAATCAACTGAACCAAATCTGTATCTCAGCCGCTGACAGTGAGGTGGGCGTTTGGGTGATCCCGACCGATGAAGAACGCGTGATCGCGATGGATTGCGTAGCGATGATCGATATGGAATAGCCACGAACAATCGTTAGTCAGTGCGACTAGCTTTGCGGCTATGGTTATCTATAATCTCTGTTATCTCTCCCGATGCGACCAGTTGTTTCAACGCATCGGTAAGCTGTTTTTTTAAATGCGAATTTGATGACGTTTTGCTTAGGACAATGTAACTTTCAAGGGCTTCGGAGTAGGTCAAAGGCTGCTTTTCAAGCACATCGTTTTGATCGAACTTCGCCACCATGTAGTCAATTTGATGACTTTCGCCAATCACCACACTTGCACGTTGATTGATTAATTGTTTAATCGCAAAGTCTATTTGACTAACAGGGCGTTTAGTAATATTCGAGTCGTTATCAAAATCGGATGTAAAGCTGGCGCCTCGTTCGAGTGACACTGAGTAAGAGTACAAATCAGATTGATGTTTAATCGATATCATACTGCCTTTGTGAGTATAGAAAGCGTATATGAGATTGGTTCGATAAGGCGGCGAAAGATAATAAAGATAGCGCTCTCTAGAGGCTCGCTTCAGTACATTTGTCGCGATATCTGCTTTACCCGTTTCTAACAAACGCAGACATCGTTTCCATGCACATTGAACGGTTTCTACATCAACAGCGATCTTGTTCGCTAAAGCATTAACCACATCAACATCAATACCTTGGTAGGGATACTCACTGGTATCACTCCATGGTGGCCAATGCGGTATTGCATATATAATGGTTTTATTTTCAGTGGCATAAGTGCATGCACTAAATGCGATGGTGATAAAAAATGCATGAATGAGACAGCGTCGCATAAGGCTCTTCCGAGTGACCACTTTTGAAGAGTGTAGCAGGGGCTACAGAGACTGCGATTCTGATTGTTCGTAAAAAATGTGATATTCCATACAAAGTTATCTCTTTCAGTCCACGACTGGGCGTGAAATGCGTATCCTTAGCGCCGACAAAGGATGTAAGGATAACACTATGATGCGCGGGTTTTGGGTGGGGTTATTGATACTCAGCCTAACAGGATGTGCACAAAAGCTGGGACGGCCGTTTGATATAAAAAATCTTGCGAAATCAGATATGGATTTGATTACCGATATTCATATCGCCGAAATTCGTCAGATCACCGAGCGACTACTGATCAAGCTCTATAAACGTAATCCCAGAGAGCTAAAAAAAGTGCCCGGAATGACCATCGACCAACGCGTTCACCAGCTAATGGCTGAGCAGCGTCCCCAGAATGGATTCCGTGAGCTGGGTGGAATGGACGGCATTGCATTGTTGCCGCTGGCATTTTCTACTGAGTTCGAGGGTGATCGTGTATTCGCACTGATGGCCGGTGTCACTGGGATGATAAGCGCTAGCTATAATCACCAGACTGAGTTCTTCTTACTCGATGATATTGATCAGCAAAAGCTTTATAACTGTGCACGTAACCTTGAAAAAATTGCGTGGCTGTTAAATAACCGTCGTGATGATCAAGGTCATTTGCTGCTGCTCAGTAACGGCATGAATGCAAATGGTGTCCCCAATTATAGTTATGAGCGCTTACTGAGTCAGATGATCTTGATCCAAGATATGATGGCACTGATGGTGGCGGACAGTACCAATCGTAATATCAATCAAGTGGTACACAGTATGGCCTCTATGACCTTTTTCCCGATTTGAACGCCACCGCTACCGGCCTACCACGCAATGGTGTTGCCTTGATAATCGAAAAAGTGTCCGCTTTGGCTGTCGGTGAGTGTATCGAGAACTTGCTTGAGCCCTTGCGCCGAGATGTCGGCGGTAATCAGCGCATTAGGACCGCCCATTTGGGTTTGTACCCAGCCAGGGTGTAGGGCGACGGTGCGAATCCCTTTTGGTCGTAAATCAATTGATAAGCTTTTGACGACTGCGTTTAGAGCGGCTTTGGAGCTTCTGTAGATATAACCCCCTCCTGATTGATTATCGCTCATACTCCCCACCTTTGATGAGATGAAGGCGAAAATAGGAGTATGTCCGCTATTGTTGGCAAGCGTGAGATGTGGGATAAACGACTCAGCCATGACTAGTGGCGCAATGGTATTGACCGCTAACACCTCTCGCCACGCCTCTGTGTCCGTTTCTCCTAGCTGATAGCCTTTGGGACCATATTGACCGGCATTATTGATCAGTAAGTGAATGGGCGTGTCACTGAGGTTTGATGCAAGTTGTTGCACTGCGGCGTGGTCTGTCACGTCCAACGCCTGTGTTGTCAGTGAGGCATAGTGATTTTTTAGCGTCATTAAATGCGGCGCGGAACCCGGAAAGCGGCAACAAGCAATAACACGCCAGCCATGTTCAAGATACCGCTCGGTAAGGGCTAAACCGATTCCGCGATTCGCGCCAGTGATAAGAAGTGTCGGGGTCATAAAACGCTCAATGTTGTGGATGAATATCACGTCATTATATGACTAATCCACCATCAACTTTAAGTGTTTGACCTGTGATAAAGCTCGCGTTGTCGCTGGCAAGAAAACTGATCGCATTCGCGATGTCTTGTGCGGTACCCATTCGCCCGAGTGGTGTCTTCCCTTTCATCATGTCGATGACTTTATCTGGTAAGTTGGCGGTCATAGGCGTTTCGATAAATCCAGGTGCGACACAGTTGGCGCGAATTTGTGCGCCATGACGAGCGAGCTCTTTTGACCAGGTTTTTGTCATTGCGATGACACCTCCTTTTGAAGCGGCATAGTTGGTTTGGCCAATATTGCCATCGGTACCGACCACTGACGATAAACTGACAATCGCGCCATGCTCTTGAGCGAGCATCAGCGGTGTTATCGCCTGTGTCATGGTAAATACCCCTTTAAGATTCACATCAATGACAGCATCCCAATCCTCTTCGCTCATTTTGGTTAGCAAATTATCACGCGTAATCCCTGCGTTGTTAACGAGCACATCGATGACTGCGTTGTGTTGGTGCAGCGTCTGCACCCAGCTGGCGACAGCGTCTCTGTGGCAGACATCGAGCGCCACGGGTTTTATTACGGCATGGTTTTGCCAGTCTTGCATGTTATCTACAGTCCGGTCTAGCGCGTAAACGGTGTGTGCTCCCTGTTCGACAAATGTCTCGACGATGGAACGGCCAATACCTTGAGCGGCTCCCGTAATGACACAGTGTTTACCGGTCAGCATAGTTTTTCTCCTTGTTGTATTGATCAATAGGTTCTTGGGCGGTTGGTCATCTAAGCCTTTGCTTCTTCTCGCAACGTTGCGCCACTGAAAGATCAACGTGCAACAACTGGGCCAAAGGCAAGCGTCTTAAGCATACATTGTGATATCAATCTGAGGAGAAATAGGCTAAAATTTAATCAAGATGTCACCTTGTTTAAGAGAGGACCTATGCCGACGTCAATCAACTCGCAACCTTTGTCGCAGCAATATATGCAGCGTCAACGTGACCGTCAGGATGATCAGGTCAACGGCGGTCTCAATAACTCGATGAGTGTGCAAGAACGCGCTGAAGTCATCCGTAAAGAGCGGGAAGAGCAAAAAGAGACTGCCGCATCGAGTGAGCAGCGCGAGGATAAACGCGACTATCAAGCTTTAATTGATCGTGTTGCTGAGCAAGAGGCGCAAAAGACAAAAGCGAACGCGTACAATCAGCAGCAACAGGCATTGATGGACCAAGTTCAAAAAACGGTTACCCCCAACGCACAGCAAACCAGCTATAGCTTGAAGGTTTAAAGCTTGAAGATTTAAACCTTGATGGCAGACGATGTTCAACAGGATCCTACCTGTAGACAGCTGGTTTCCCGACATCCTGCTCATCGGAAGCCATTATCAATCGGTCACGCCTCTCTTACCTACTTGGTTGGCCGTCGCTCTTCGTAGCGTCGGTGCGTTTATCTGAAATGTCCCGCCCTTTCTCCTGTTTTTGTTTCTTTAATGTAAACAAAGTGTATAGAGATCATTGAGTCTCTTTACATGCCATTTTGTTTTATAACATTGATAAAAAACAACTTTTTGAGGCTTTCCCTTTCCTGTTCAGTAAGTATTACAGTATTGGTTAACACTATTGTAACGACCTGAGCGTGCTGGATTACTAGTGCTTACTTTGGCGTCATGCTATTCCTACTGGCATCAACAAGGAGGAACCATTATGACATCCACACTGCAAAAACCGGTAAAAACCATTAACCCATTAGGGACAGATGGGTTTGAATTTGTGGAATATACCGCCCCCGATCAAGCCGGTATTGATGCGTTGAAAAGTCTATTCTCATTGATGGGTTTTGCTGAAATTGCCAAGCACAAACACAAGCATGTTTGGCTGTATCGCCAAGGCGATACCAACTTTATTGTTAATGGCGAACCCGAGTCTCAGGCACAAAGCTTTGCAGAGCATCATGGCGCGAGCGTGAATGCGATGGCATTCCGTGTGCAAGATGCTGTTCATGCAATTGCTTACGCGGCAAAACAAGGTGCCAAAGTGGTTGAGCCCAATATCGGTCCGATGGAGCTTAGCATCCCGGCGGTATATGGCATTGGCGACTCGTTACTCTACTTTGTTGATCGTTACGGTGATCAGAGTATTTACGAGGTTGACTTCGACTTCTATCCTGATTGGCAAGCGCGCCTTAAAGAAGCCGATGCAGGATTGAAGGTTATCGATCACCTGACGCACAATGTCGATATTGGCAACATGGATGTATGGGCTGATTTCTATGATCGTATCGCCAATTTCAAAGAGATCCGCTTTTTCGACATCGAAGGCAAAAAAACAGGGCTAAAATCTCGTGCATTGACTGCTCCGTGCGGAAAAATCCGTATCCCGATTAACGAATCCAGTGATGATAAGTCACAAATTGCCGAGTACCTAAAAGCGTACAATGGTGAGGGTATTCAGCACATTGCAATGACGACAGAGAATATCTATCAAACAGTACGCACGCTGCGAGATCGGGGAATGGCGTTTATGGATACGCCAGAGACCTATTATGAGCAAGTGAATCAGCGTGTTAGCGGTCACGAAGAAAATATTGATGAGCTCCGTGATACTCGTGTTCTGATTGATGGTGACGCGGATACTGGCATCTTGCTACAGATTTTTACCAATACAGTTATTGGTCCTGTTTTCTTTGAAATTATCCAGCGTAAAGGCAATCAAGGCTTTGGTGAGGGTAACTTTAAGGCTCTGTTCGAATCGATTGAGCTTGATCAAATACGTCGCGGCGTGTTGGATTGATCGCTCAGAAAATAAAACCCTTCGCGCTCTTTAACCGGAGCGCCTTTTTGTCTACCTTTCCTTGTATCTAGCCGGATATTTTTCGCCCCAACGACGAACGGGCTCTATGCTTATAGGGCAAGCTCTTCTATTAAATAGGTGATTATGAAAGCAGGCAAAGCCATTTTACGCCATTCCTTATCAGTATCGTTGATGACGAAGCTGGCGCTATGCTGGGTAATACTCATCGCCTTATTCGCATCACTATTACTTTTTGCCGATTATCAATCCCATAAATCACAGGTCCAGCGCGTGTTACAAGATGTTGGCAGCCGTGATGTCCGCACCATGACTGATCACCTATGGCGAGTAGAAACACAAGCATTTGAACAACAAATTGAACAACTTATTGCACAACCAGAAATCGATTACATACACGTTTATGATGCTGACAGCACACAAATTGAACGTGGTGTAGAGCCAACTCAACAATCGATCCAGATGAGTTGGCCATTAATTGCCAAAAAAGAAGGCAATGAATATGTACTTGGCCAGCTTGATGTGGCCTCGAACTATACCGCATTACGTGCTTATCTAGGAGAGAGTGCGAAGTGGGCGTTTCTAGGTTGGTTGGGGGTTTCAGGGCTGGGCGTGATAGCGTCAATGTGGATAGTGCAACGGTATCTCACCGCACCATTATCGGCTCTGCACCAACAGGTGAATCAATGGGACAACGGCTTACCAAATCAAATCAGTGTCCCACCAGAATGTCGCGGTTGGTGGGGGTTTGAGGCGCGCTACAATGCTATGGTCACTCAATTTCGCCAAACGCTATCGCGGGTTGAGAACGAGAAGCTGGATGCCGAAAAGGCCAGCCACAAAAAAAGCGAGTTTCTGGCCAACATGAGCCATGAAATCCGTACGCCAATGAACGGCATTATCGGGATGGCATCGCTGCTGAAAAGTACGCGTTTGAATGATGAACAACAAGAGTTCGTTGAAATGCTAGAAACCTCCTCGATGTCGTTACTGGATGTGATTAACGATATCTTGGACTTCTCTAAAATAGAGGCAGGTAAGTTAGAGTTAGAACCATTAGAGCTCAATGTATTTGAGTTGGGTAAAGATCTGGAAAACTTGTTCACGTTGAGAGCTAAAGAGAAACACTTACAGTTTGGCTGTGAGATTGACCCAGAGATATCGCCCTTGCTGGTTGGTGACACACCGCGATTACGCCAAGTGATGATCAACCTAGTCGGGAATGCGATTAAATTCACTGAACAAGGCGAAGTCGCCGTTTCGATTACCAAAGTTCTTGATGAGGGAAACGCTTGTGTACTTCGTTTTCAAGTGAAAGATACTGGACCTGGTGTTCCGATTGAAGCGCAAAATCGTATCTTTGGTAAGTTTGAGCAAGGCGACGCTTCAGCAGCAACCGCAGGTGGTACTGGGTTAGGCCTCGCGATTTCTCAGCAAATTGTCAACCTGATGGGGGGGCGAATCACCCTAGAAAGTGAAGTGGATGTGGGTAGCCTATTCTCGTTCTCGGCGCGCTTTGAATGTGCAGATGTGCCGCTTGCGACGCCCGTAGAGGCGTATTTATTCGCGGGCGCGCCAATGCTACTGGTTGATGACAGTCGTCTTAATATGCGGATTACAACCGCGCAACTGAGTAATCTCGGCTGTCAAGTGACCTGTTGTATGCATCCCGATGATGCGTTGCCGCTTATTAAAGAACGGCTTGATAGCCAATCTCCATTTAAAGTCGTTTTGCTTGATAAGATCATGCCCAAAATGGATGGCTTTAGTCTCGCCGAGCAAATTGTCACTGAATTGGGTGAGAGAAGCCCAGCCATTATCATGCTGACGGCTGCGCCTGATGTGATTGATAGACCGCGCATCGAGCGATCAGGCATTGAAGGTTATCTTGGACGCCCTTATCAATTTAATGATTTAAAAGCTAATTTAGTTCGGATCCTTCAACAAAGACAGCCCACGCTGGGTATTGTGCGTTCAACAGGAAAGGGGACATCACTGGCAGGGCTACATGTTCTCGTGGTTGAGGATTCCAAAGTTAATCAACGCGTTACAGAAGCTATGCTGACGCAGTTAGGCATCAATGTGCGATCAGCGGATAACGGCGAGCAAGCGTTAGCCCTTTGGAGCAGTCAGCCTTTTGACGCCATTTTCATGGACTGCCAAATGCCGGTCATGGACGGCTATGAGGCGGCAGCACTGATCAGGCGTAAAGCGTCTCGCACGGACCGAATCCCCATTATTGCATTAACTGCCAACGCAACAGCAGAAGATAAAGAAGCATGCTTAGCGGCTGGCATGGATGATTATATTGCTAAGCCTGTTCGACAACACGAACTAGCAACCATGCTAAGAAAGCATACGTTTACCACAGACACACAACTATTGACCAAAGAGTAAGCGAAATAGTCAGCGCTGTTACGCAAGTGTGATCTTAGTTACAAACATATCATAAAATACGAAGGATTCTTGGTGTGGTCTAACCTCTTTTCGTTAGGGTTCTAATCTTTGAGTGGGCTTGGCCCCAAACATAATTAGAAAGCAAAACGCAAAGAGGAAATATGAACAGAAAAAAACTGTTTTCAGGGGTAGCGGCTTTATTGCTAAGTGTCGGCGCTCATGCTGGCGAACTTAACGTGATGGCTTATAACATCATGCAATTGAGCAACCTACAAGATTGGGATCAAGCAGAACGAGCGGCTCGTTTACCGACTGCGATTGCCGACATGGATACCCAGCCCGACATCATTTTGGTTAGCGAAGCCTTCAACGCTGAAGCAGAGCAAGCAATGAACCAACTTGCCAACCTATATCCTTACCAAACGCCCAATGTGGGGCAAGATTGCAGTGGTGAGGGTTGGGATGCATTAACAGGAGATTGCTCTAACTCTCCTTTCGTCGTCCGGGGTGGCGTCACCATTATTTCCAAGTATCCGATTTTGACCCAGCAAGCGCACATTTATAATAACAGTTTACGGGGCAGCTGGGACTATCAAGCAAATAAGGGGTTTGCGTACGCTAAGATCGATAAAAATGGCGAGATCTTCCATTTGATAGGTACGCACTTACAAGCCACGCATGATGGCATGTCTGATGAAGAACACGAGGTTCGTTTAGGGCAACTTGGCGAGATCAAACAATTTATTAGCAACAAAGACATACCGACTGACGAACCCGTGATTGTCGGCGGAGATATGAATGTGGAATGGAGCCGTCAAGATGAAATTAAGGATATGAAAGCGGCACTTAATGGTGCACTGCGCTTCTCTGAGCCTGAAGTGACCTCTTTCTCCGCTGAACATAACTGGTTTACTAAAGCAAACGCGTATCACTTTGAGTATGATCTGAATTACAACACGACGTTAGATTATATTTTATGGAGTCGCGATCATGGCAAGCCTGTTAACCAGCCGCAAATGCAGGTTGTGCGCTTAAAAGCGAAGGATAGCTGGTACTGGGATTACTTAGAAGGTGAGTGGCCACAAGAAGCAGGACAAACCTATCATGATGGTTACTACAATGAGCTTTCTGATCACTATCCGGTAATGATTCAGTTTAAATATCAATAGTGTGATTGAGTGATCTCATTCAGTTTTTGCCGGAAAACGGCAAAAACTCGCTGGAAAAAACGGTGAGCCTTAGTTGGTTCACTGTTTATATGCTGCATTTAATATGCCCAGTAGCACCATGGTTGCAAGGCTGACGCAAGTGATGATGGGAAGAGGTGGATAATTAAGTGTTAATGTCGCTAATAGTGACGCGAATCCATATCCGAGCGTATGCGCCATAGCGATATAACCACTGACTTTCCCCGGTTCATTGTCGAGCCTTTGCATCGCTTGGCTAGTATAGGCAGGGATCAGCAACGCACAGGCCCCTGATATTACGAGCATAGCAACGATTAATGCGCCCAGGGTAGGGAGTAAAAGTAAGCTATAACCTGCAACTAAGCTGATTGCGCCGATGCCCAGCATGTGGTCGATGCTTAGACGCTGTTTTTTTACCACCAACACTTGTACGGTGAGCGTTGCAATGCCGCTTAAGGTAAGCAAATAGCTCATCATCTGGCTAATTTTACTGGCAGACCATTCGGTGATGGTATGGAGTATCGGCGTGAGGTTGTATTGCAATAGGGCAATTGCTGCACACACGGCGAGTCCATATCCCATATAGGGCCAAATAGCTTTTGGCGCCAGCCACTGACTGACAGGCGAGCTTGATGTATCTTTCTGGCCCTCACGGTGAGGCATGAGGCTGATAACCAATGTGGCGATTAATGGCAGTAATAACATCAGCACAAGTGAGGCATACGGGCTGACGATTAAAACCGCCGAGGCGATTAATGGGCCGGCCAAGCGACCGAGACTTAAACCAATACTGATTGAGGTGATCGCCTGCATGCGGCGTGCCTCGCCAGCGAGTAACACGGCCCAATGCTGATTGGCGGGAACCATGCCCGCCACGGTTAAGCCATACACGACTCTTGCCATCAGCGCTAATGCTAACCAAGGCCATTGGTTGAGGCTGTTTTGCGCGCCCAGCGTGGCGATCAGTAACAGGACAAAGCTAATAGCCATGCCGATTAAGGCTTGAAGAACCACAAATTTGGGGCCGTACTGATCGCTTATACGTCCCCAAAAAGGCGCAGCAGGGAGAAAGAGTACACTACCCACCGCTATGATCACCGCCCAGGTTGACAATGAAAATCCGCCTTGTGCCACTAACAGTGGCAGCGAGACCAACAGCCCGTTTTGTCCAATGCCCATCAGAGCAGCAATAGACGTTAAGGTGATAGACTGCCATTTAGCGGTCTGTGTCGCGGGCTTTGTTTGTGTGTACGCCATTACCAGCCTGCTACCTTTTGCATCTGAGCTGACTGTGTGGAGGACTCAGTCAGCGTCCAGTCGAGTAAGCCGTGATGATGCGTAATGTCGTATAGGGGCGTGTCGCTAATCGCATTAATAATGGTTGCTGCCCGCCAGGCCGCGAGACTCAATTGTGGCTCAATAATACCGTGACAATGGGTGCCGACATTCATCATATATAAAGCGAGTGAACTGCCTTCACGCATTTTTACTCGGTAGTGAGCATTCACATTCGGTCGTCCCTCGTCATCAAGGTCGAGGTGGTCGCTTAAAGTATCGAGGCACTGAGGGAGTGCGCGAGAAAAACCAGTACACAAGATCACCACCTCTGCATCGAGTGCTGTGGTTACTCCGGTCAAGGTAGCTGTGGTCGCTAACTGGTAACCTGCTTGGTGTGATTGCATCCCAGTAAGCGTTTGTCCTGGAAGCAGTCGCCACCATTGCGGTGACCGGCGCACATATTTATCGTGATACAGGCGTTGATACAGTCCTTGCAAGCAGTCGTCGGTAATCCCATCACTGGCAAGCTTTTGTTGCGCAAGCTGAGTGTGTTTGATCTTGGGGTCGAGGCTATGAAACTGCTCTGCGTAATCAGGGATAAAATACTGATCAGTAAAAGGGTTCTCATCTAATCCTTGCAGGTTAGGACGGCGAGAAATCCAATCAATATGCGCTACTTTACCAAATTCACCATCAAAGAGATGCTGGAAGACATCGGCACCGGTTTGACCACCACCAACAATGGCAACTTTTTTACCCCTTAAGTCCGGTTGTCGGAGGGCAAGTTCACTGGCATGAAAGACCCGCTCACCCACAAATGGCGCAGCACAGTCAGGCATAAACGGTTGGGTACCGGTGCCAACGATCAAATGATCGCAGCTCAATTGTCCGTGTGGCGTACTCACCGCGAAGCCTGAGCCGTGAGGCATGATATTCAGTACTGGCGTATCGAATTGGGTGTTGGGAAGCTGATGAGCCACCCAAGCCATATAATCAGAAAACTCTAACCGCGATACCGTCTGTTCGCCCCGCGCCGTAAAAGGATAAAATTTTTTGGTCTTAACCAGGTAATTAATAAAGGTGTAAGGGCTCGTTGGGTCGACGGCCGTCACCATGTCTTTTAGGTATGAGGTTTGCATTTTCGCATCATCCAGCAATAAGCCGGGATGCCACGCAAACCGTGGCTTTTGCTCAACAAACAAATTCGAAATGGACTGACTGTGGGGAGCCAGCAGCGCCGCCGCACTGAGATTAAAGGGGCCAAGCCCTACACCTAAAATAGAATAATGCCTTGTCATAACTGCATCCTTATTGCGCATAACGTGCGAAAAAGTCGTTACGCTCACATTGCATCAGTGCAGCGCGCTTATGGGGAAAATCGAATTCTTTTTGTTTTTTCATGCCCACACCGCGAGCAATTCGGGCTACGCGCCAATTTGTTGCATTAGGCTCACCCATTACGTTTCGGGTACGAGGCTCGGCTAAGAAACAGTAATGGATAATAGATTGCGCCCAGGTATTAAAGTATTGGCGACCCAAAAAGTCGGAATTACCGACTAACATATGCATACCACGATCGAAAGCATCGACATCGTAGTAAGGTCCAAGCCGGTCTTCCGCGACCCAATAAATTTCAAAGTAGCCGAAAGGCTTTCCATCAAACTCGCCAATCACGGGGAGCAAGTGCGCATCGTGATGGGCCTTTTGCAGATATTGACGATGAAACTCGAGCGAGCCCTCTAACTCCCAAATCGGGGCAATATCCGGATGGTTGTGCCAGGCGTGAAAGCAAGCAAGATCGCGTTTCGTTTCTGCTGGACGTAGCGTTAGTGTGCGCTTGAGGTGATAAAAGTAGCGACGATAGAACACGCCTTGTGGTTTCTCAGGTCGCGTTGGGTGGGTTAAACCGTTCTCTGCGGTTTGGTATACCTCATTGGAGGGTGACTGAGCTTGGTGCCAAATCGGGCAGTGTTGTTTAAACTGCGACAGTGTCAGTGGTGTGCAGGGGGCGACGACGGATTGCAGAGCGTGAGGATAATCACTGGCATACAGTGCTTGGCACTGATGCTGATAAAAGGCGTGCTCAACCGCCGCCCACCAGAGTGATTCATCATTGCAATAGCGCGTGGTTAGCGTCGCAGTGTCATTGTCCGGTTTGTGCAGCACGAAGGTCGCTTTGGCTTGACCATGTTCCATCACGTCGATGAGGTGATAAGACGCGTCGAGCGAGTGGCTGCGAAGCCCCACGGTGCGATCAAGATTGACCGGTTTAAATACGCATGAGCCCAGTGCGTTATCACCATAAAATGGGTTATCGATATCCGTGTAAATTTGGCTGGGATCGGCCAGTGTCGCTTCATTGTGATCGGCGAGGAAAGTGTGGAAGTTCCGTTTCCAGTGCAGGGTCGGCGAGTCGAGAAGATAGTCATACAGGCGGCTATCCACAGGATGGCTCGCTCGCCAAGTTGCGAAAGCTTGACGGCACACCTGCCACAAACGCTGCTCGGTGACACCGGTGGCTTCGCTGATCGCGGAAAGTGTATTGATTAGTGTATTACCAATCAGGTAGTAGCTCAGATACGGATCAACCTTGTCGGCTGGCACGTAACAGCTTGGTAACCCTTCACTGAATGCATCGGGGAACAGCGCAGGGGCAGGGTCGGTGACCCAAATACCTTGGCAGTCTCTGTACATCATGGCGCTAGGCAAACCGTGCGCGGTACGCAGCAAGATATTTTGCTGATGGGCCAGTAACAAGATGCCATAATCGCTGCGTGCCAAACACAGGGGATACAGAATATGGTCCAAGAAGGCGGCTAACCAATGATGTGCGGCGTCGTGCTGTGTCCATTGATGATGTTGTGCGGCTTGCGCGATCAGCGCGCCAATTTGGCTGCCTTGCCCATGTGGCTGGTTGATACTGGCGAGCAGGTGGACATCTTGATCGGCTTGGTGGGCGAAAATATTGTCGCGCAAGCTCACCAAAGGCAGTGATAAAGGCTCACCTTGCTTGGACAAAATGGTGCACCAGACCGGCTCTTCGATAAAGGTCGTCGTGGCGGCTCGCTGCTGCAGCGTTTGTCCGGGGGCTGCGTTGAGCATTTTACTCAGTAAGGCACCACGCTTGGCTTCAGTGGCGGTTAATAGCCGTACCGAGTTAGTGAGCTTGACAGGTAGAGAGACTTTTAACATCCACTGATGGTCGGGATGATAGATGGCGCGTGACGATGAGGTCGCCAGCCAGCCGCTACTGGTCAAGGCTAAATCAATCACGCTGTTTTTGAGTGCACGTGCGTCATCACTGTCACGCCATGCTTGCGCTTGTAAAGGATGCATGGGCAAGGGAAGCCAGCCTTGCGGCAAATTGGCCGCATAGGTTAAGCCCACGCTATCGACAAACAAGGATTGCAAGGTGTCGAGTACATCATGGTTGCCCCCTTCACCTGTCCATTGCCCCGGCGCAACCGCAAACCATTCAATCGCAAATGACTGCGCAAATTCGGGTAGATACGTCTCTTGCTGTTCGGGCGTCAGTGGTTCATTGCTCTTGGGGGCAGGGTGCATGCTATGACCGCCGGTCAGAGACTGCTCCGATTCGATAAAGCGCTGTGGCCAGCGGTCAGCGAACCTGTGTTGCCAATATGCTTCAGCTCGCTGCACATAGGTGTCAGATTGGCTAACACGTGATGCAAAGCGATCGAGACGCTCGCCACTGACCTCAGGCACTGATTGCGCGATACGGCAAACCGCATCGGCAAAGGTAGTAGGGACAGTTTCACCGTCGCTACCACGCCACAGTATGTCACCTTGATAACGATGACGGCCGGCTGCTGAGGTGTAGGTGAGCGGTAATAATAATTCGCCGTGTTCACACGGGAAACTGGCGTGGTCAGGCTGACCTTTTATCACACGTGTGTGCGGGTGCTCGACAAACAACGCATTGAAAAACGCATTCAAACTCAGGGGGTGTGTCATCTCAACTCCTTACAGACACAGGCTTACTGGGGCAATGTTGTTATGCAAATATGGGCTAAAAAATTGGGATAAAAGGCGCCCAACGAGGGCTGGGCGCGAAAAGGAATACAATTAAAACGTGGCGCTGTAGCTCAAGCTAAAGGTACGCCCCACACCGGCGTAGTCAAACATGTCGGCGCTAGCGAGGCCGCTATAGACTTTCTGAGCTTTTTGGCTCCAAATCGTTTGATAGTCTTTATCAAACAGATTTTGGATGCCGAAATTAATTTGGCCGACTGGCAACGTGTAGTAACCATTGAGGCCGACAAGCTCATAGCCCTCAAGGCGGTCGCCATCTTCATCTGACAGCTCGCCAACGTGTTGGAGGTTGAGCTCTGTGCCCCAATCGAAGTTATCGTAACCCACTGCCGCCATCGCGGTAGAAGGGCTCGCATTGTAGATACTCAGCTCATCCCAATGGCCATCATTCTTGATTTCGCTCTGCACTAAGTGGCCCTGTGCACGGCTATACCAAGTGTCAGTGAGGTAGTATTTGATTTGCCCTTCGAGGCCATAAATACGCTGTTTGTCACTATCTAAGGTGACATCGAGATCGCTGTTGTATTTGTACGACTTGTCCGAAATTGAGTAGTACGCGGCGACTTGCGCGTTGTAGTCTTGTTGCTGGGTTCGCCAGCCTAGCTCAAAGGAGTTGGTTTTTACGCCGTCCAATTCTGTGTTTTGAACACTCACGCTATTGGTGAGGGTGCCGCCTGAATATTTGCCTTTGCCGTAGAATTTGCCTGGGTCCGGCATATTAAAGCCTTGACTAAAGTTGGCCCAAACTTGTTGGTTGTCGGTCAGGTCGTACTTGAGTCCCGCATTCGCGAGCCAAATGTCCTTGTCTGTGGTGCCGCCCGGGATGGCATCAGCATTGGGTAATAAACCGAGGAGTATATAGGCTTGCTGGGTAAAGCCGATAAAGTCACTGCCTTTGTACTTGGTGTACTGGTAGCGCAATCCGGCAAAGGCATTTAACTTATCGTTAACGGCCCAGTCTGCTTGAGCAAACACACCGGCATTTTGGGTATCAAAGTCAGGATAACGACCGATCGTGCCTTTTTTCTCAAACTCTAAACCATGGCTTGTTGCACTGGTTGTTGAATCATAGACGTATTGCTTGGCGCGAAATTCTTCCTTGCTGTAATCCAACCCATAGTTCAGCGTTAAGTTATCCCAGTTTTTCTCCAGTAAGACTTTTAGGCCGTAAACATCGTTGCTTTGCTCTGAGCCGCTAAATAGACCGTTACGCGGAAACGGGAAATAGCCGAAGGTTTCTTCTCGATAATAGGCTTGCGCGAGCAAAGCATGATTTAGCACATTGGTATGGCTATATTGGGTGTTGAGCATCAAACGTTCAGTGAATGGTTGCTCATCCAGTTTGAGCCCTTTACGACGCTCAACGTCACTTTTTAGATCGGTCGTATCTTCAAACCAGATCCCGTAATCACTGTCTTGTTGACTGTCATAGTATTGAGCAGTTAGGGAAAGGTGCTGTTCGTCGTCAGGGCGGTAATCCAAGCTACCCATTACATCAATGCTGTCATTGAATTGGGTATCGGTTTGGGTCACATCGGGCAGGATAGGATCGCCATTGCCGTCGTAGGCCGCGCCTTTGCCTTCATACGCCATGGATAAGCGCCCTTGCAAGGTATCACTGCCACCGGATACCGCGACCGCGGCTTTTTTGGTCAGGTCGTCGCTGTTGTTGAACCCAGTGGTGACGCCGGTATGAACCTCAAGTTGCGCATCACCCGCTTCACCTCGTTTGGTGATGATATTGATAATACCGCCGGTTGCGCCCGCGCCATAAATGGAGGTCGCGCCTGACAGTACCTCAACACGCGCGACATTAAAGGGGTCGATACTATCCAATTGGCGGCTGATGGTACGTGCAGCATTCAATGCGACACCATCAATCATGATTTGCGCGCTGCGGCCACGTAAATTCTGTGAGGCGTTGGTACGTGCGTTGGTGCTGCCAAAGTCAAAGCTTGGGATCAGCTTCCCGAGCGCGCCTTTTAA
The DNA here is from genome assembly GCF_001996265.1 of Salinivibrio sp. MA440. Lineage (NCBI taxonomy): Bacteria > Pseudomonadati > Pseudomonadota > Gammaproteobacteria > Vibrionales > Vibrionaceae > Salinivibrio > Salinivibrio sp. MA440. The sequence continues at coordinate 9,588 of NZ_MUFI01000021.1, read as the reverse complement.
TGACTCACCGCCTTGAATTTCACGGGTTAATTCTTCATTGGTGATTACCCAGTTGGTGCTGGCGGAATCGGCAATGGTCGTTTGAATCTTACTACCGGTCACAATGATGGTTTCGGTATTGGCCGCAGAAGGGGCGGCATGGGCGAGATGGGCACTGATCACTAACGCCAGAGGCGAGAGCGAAAAGCCGACTGCTTTTATGGTGTTCATAATTATCCTTATTCGTCACAACACTGCAGGGTTGGTGAGGCTGCATCCCTGCAGTACTACTGAATCACTACCTTTTCCTATCATCAAATGATAATGGATATCATTATGATTATTGATCTTTGCTCCTTATGTCAATACATTGATAACCGAATTGCCACATTTCACTTAAATTGGTGAAAAATAACGCATAAAGGACATAGGAAATGCAGGGGAATTATTGGCAAACAGCCAATCAGAAGTTGCTCGCAAAAACCATCAGAGAGCTTCATTTTGAAAACGCGATTACCGTCTCTCATACCGAAGGGCGCGACTATCAACTCACTCTCCCTAATGCGAACTGGTCGTTTTCAGCCACCATGAGCCTATGGGGCATGGTGATTGTGGATATCGGCAGTGTGTCACGTGGGGATAATCATCAGCCCGAGCTCATCGCGCTAATAATAGATTTACAGCCAGAGATTAAGATGACGCCACTCCACCTCGGTGGGCTGATTGAAGAGTTACAAGAAACCCTCAGCGCCGAACAGCAACATCTTGCAATGTTAGATGTTATGCCAGCCGATGAGCTGGTCGCGTTATCTGAATCGGCTCGCCAGGCCTATTTGGATGCACACCCTAAGTTTCTTGCCAACAAAGGCCGGTTAGGCTGGGGACAGCAAGAGAGCCAGCAGTATGCACCTGAATACGGTAACGTTTTTGCCTTGCATTATATCGCTGTACATCGAGACTGCGCACAACATGGTTTTTGTGAGGGGTTGGATCAGGCAAGTTTGCTCATCGATACACTATCGCCAGCTGCTTATGACGCGCTTATGTCGCGCTTGCCGGCGGATAAGCATGATTACCTTATCATGATGGTTCATCCTTGGCAGATGCAGCGTTATATCTACAGCCAATACGCTTCTTCAATTGCTTCTGGAAAGATAATTGATTTAGGTACGCGTCCTGAGCAGTGGCTAGCGCAACAGTCTATTCGTACCTTGAGTCGTGCGGATGAACAAGGCAAGTACGACGTAAAAACAGCGTTAACCATTCTCAACACCTCTTGCTATCGCGGCGTGCCCGGCAGCTTTATTGCGCACGGCCCCGTGCTGTCAAAATGGCTCTCAGAGTGTGTGAGTCAGGACGATCTACTGTCCCGTCTTGGCATGCACGTGCAACAAGAAGTGGCAGGGATATATTGCCCACAGCCTTATCAGGCGCAGATAGACAGTTGCTACAAATACCATGAGATGTTGGGATGTGTTTGGCGTGAACGTGCGGAAAGCTTGCTGCTATCGAATCAGCGACCTATGAGTTTGGCGACGTTGATGCAAGCCGGAGGCGATGGGATAAGTTGTGTGGAAGCGCTGATTACGCGCACCGCGTTAACGCCTAACGAATGGTTGCAGCGTTTGTTTGATCACGTTGTTGTGCCCCTTTATCACTTGCTGTGTCAATACGGGATTGGTCTCGTCGCCCATGGGCAAAACATAACGGTAGTGCTTGAGGGTGACGTCCCTGTAGGTTGTATGATCAAAGATTTTCATGGTGACCTACGCTTTGTCGATCAGCCATTTCCGGAGCTAAATAGCTTGGATAAAGATGTACGAGGTAATATTAAACACTTGCCACCACACTATCTAGTTCACGACCTGTACACCGGACATTTCGTGACGACGTTACGCTTTATCTCGCCATGGTTTGTCTCACTTGGCGTTAGTGAAACTCAGTTTTATCGCCAGTTAGGTGATACGCTTCGGGCTTATCAACACGCGCATCCGGCGCTTAGCGCCCGTTTTGCGCTGTTTGATGTGTTGAGTGAGACCAAAGAGAAAGTGTGTATCAATCGGGTCAGATTCAACATTGGTTACGATGATAGCAATGAACGGCCGTTGCCAATGTTTGGTGAGCCTATCGCTAACCCTCTCGCCATTTAAAAAAACCCGCCTTTTGGCGGGTTTCTTTTAGTCGGTTAAGCAACGGAATTACTTCCCACTCTTGCTTTGCTTGGTGAGCTCTTTGATGGTGCGGCTGATTTCACGGCGTTGCTTAGAAATCTCCGCGTTTTTGATGATGTGGTCATCGACGCGGTCTTCATAATCACCTTTCATGTTCTTGATGATTTCGACGATATCTTCGTACGACATTTCTGGTTGGATGTAATCCAACAAGTTTTCGAGTAAGACAACACGTTTTTGGTTGTCTCGGATTTTTTTGTCGTTGTCTTGGATTTCGCGTTTTAGCTTGTTCTTTTGTCGTGAGTGCTTAACGATCTCGTATACGCTGGTCATCATAGTCGCCTTCTATTTTTTGAAGTATGAAAAAATTAAACCACAAGCGCGGCAGCAAACCCAGCCTTTTTCCGCTTGAGGTGGAGAGTTTTTGGTCACTTGAGTCGCCGAGAGGGCGATAGAAGAGTCAGTATGAACCTTGATACTAAGATACCCTGAGGCGAACACCTTTTCGACCATCCTACATCTCGATGAACTTGTTTGATGGTGGCAAAGATAACAGGCTGACATTGACAGTGTTATGACACATATCAATCCCAGCCATGGCCCGTCCGATGACCGTCAATAGTCGGTTGGGCTACCTTCTAACTTGACCGATGAACCCGATGTTTTCATCATGGCGCCGCGCAACATCGCTTGTACCAGCTCGGTGGCGTCAAACTTTGTGAGTGCTTCATGGGCGCCCACTTGTTTAGCACGATCAACGCTAATGTCACTGGACAATGAGGTATGCAGGATTAAGTATGCTTCTGCCAATTTATCATCATTACGGATTTCAAACGCCAGCTCGTAGCCATCGATGCCTGGCATTTCAATATCACTGACAATGATGTCAAACGGCTTGCCGGCTGATGCGGCGTTTTTCATCATTTGCAGCGCTTCTAGGCCGTTATTCGTCACAAAATAGGGGATGTTAATACTATCCAATGCCTCAGAAAGCTGTCTTCTGGCGGTTAAGGAGTCATCGACTAGCAGGATATTCATCGGCTTGAGTTTTTCACGATCCACATCGGCTAAGATAGGATGGAGCTTGTCGGGATCGGATGGGAAAATATGCTCCATGATGTATTCCACATCAAGGAGCTGTACGAGTTTATCGTCGATGTGCATAACACCGGTTAAGAACGCGCGCGTTCCTAAGGTTTCGGGCGGCTCGGAAATAGAGCGCCAATCACATTCGCTGATTTTATCGATTCCACGTACCAAAAAACCCATCACGCGGCGTTGGCAATCCGTGACGATGATATAACAAGACGCCCACTCGGACTTGGCAACAGGCTTGTAGCCAATAGCTTTCGCCATATCAATCACGGGGGTGGCGATGCCACGGAAGCTGGTGGTCCCTATCACCGTTGGATGGGAGCCGGGCAAATCCGTGAGCGGCTGAAAAGGAATGATCTCCCGCACTTTTAGCGTACCAATCGCGAAAGATTGGGTGGCGGTGAGGCGGAACATCAACATGCCTTGTGCTTGATTAGCTTTGCTCTTCATAGCATCACTCTGCGTGTAATCGTCAATCGTTTAGTTATGGTAACAGCCTTAGCATTGTTCACCTATTCTTATACAAGGATAGGGGCTGATTCGGGAAAAGATACCTAATCCATCCGTATTGTCTCATATTTGAAACTTATTGATAGTCTCATTTAAACGTGGTGTCAGCCACGCTTTTTCCTCGCACCTTTTGTTAAAATGTGGGACTAAAACGGGTAAGCTGTAAGGCGAAAGGTATGCCTAATATGAGCAAATAGGTTGCCTGTCGCCATATCTTACCTAAAATAAGACTAGACTTTTTTTTGTCTCGGTGCCCAGAGCACAATAGAAAAGTCGTGAACAGCGGCACGTCGATAAGCAAATATACGTGTCCGGATACATGCGAATGAGCAGTAACACGACGGTTGAGTGAACTATGACCAATATTTTAGATTCGGTAGATTCGCGGACACGGCTGGTGGGTGAGAACCGCCTTGAGCTGTTAATGTTTTATCTAGGTTCTAGCCAACCTTTTGCCATCAACGTTTTTAAAGTCCGCGAAGTTATCAAGGTGCCTAAGCTCAACCAAATGCCGGGCTCGCATCCTAATATTCGTGGCGTGGCGATGATCCGAGGTAAATCGATCCCAGTGATTGACTTACGCCAGTCGATTGGTATGGGAACCATCGGGATGTCTGATGAGTGCAACGTCATCGTGACGGAATACAATCGCACTATTCAAGCCTTCTTGGTGGGTCAAGTGATTAATATCAAGAATATGGGCTGGGATGAAATCATGGAGCCGCCGGCAAGCTCAGGCCGTAATAACTACCTGACCGCGATTACTCGCCAAGACTTTGATGGACAAACTCGTTTGGTTGAGATTGTCGATGTAGAAAAAGTCTTGGCAGAAATTGTCGCCTATGAAGTTGGTGTGTCGGAAGATGTGCTTGATCCGCAAATTACGCCTTACATGGCTGGACAGCGTGTATTGGTCGTGGATGACTCATCGACGGCACGAGCGCAGGTTAGTGAAACACTGTCGCAGTTTGGCGTCGAGTGCATCATCAAGAAAAACGGTGCTGAAGCATTGAATTTGCTGAAGAGCTGGTGCGATGAAGGCAAAAATGTCAGTGACGAAATTTTGCTGATGATCACCGATGCAGAAATGCCAGAAATGGATGGCTACAAACTGACGCACGAAGTGCGTTCTGATAGCCGAATGAGTGACTTGTACATTGCACTAAATACCTCGTTGAGTGGCAGTTTTAACGAAGCAATGGTTGAGAAGGTAGGGTGTAATCGGTTTATCTCCAAATTCCAACCTGATCTTCTAGTGAATGTGGTACAGGAGCGCTTACGTCAGGTTGTGGCAAGTTAAATAGCCTTGGCGTCTGAGAATACATAAGCGGGCAGTGGCTCGCTTTTTTTGTATGACATTGTGAGGATCTGGCCACGACCATTATTCGTGGGTCGCTAAAACGCATACTAGATATGGTGTTGGTTGAACTACATTTAGCGTTCGGGGCATAAAGTTATCTACCGTATCTGTGGATAACCTCGTTAATTTCTTTGTAAGTAATGGTAACACGTCAGGTAAGAGCGGGAAGGAAACCTAATTTATACGGTTTGGCTAAAATTTAACCATATTGTTTTGAGCGGTGATAACGTTTCTAAACAGGATCTGCGTTTTTAAACAGAGCCTAAGTTTTTAAATAGAGCCTAAGTTTTCAAACAGAATCTTAGCAAATATGCGATACTCGCGAGGCGAAGCGCCTGTTTCGTTGAAAGATCTTGCTTGGTTGAAACATAGCGCGGTCGCGTAACAGGGTTGGCGCGGCATAAACAGGGTGGCGTTCACAGGAGAGTAGTCGTGATCACGGTAGACAAACATGAAGGGCTGTCAGTCAGGATAGCGGTGCTTAATGAAGAAGTGAGTGCGCAAGAGGTGGCATTCTACCTTTTCGTGCCTGGCGAACTGAAGTTTGGTAAACATGTGCTGTCTGAAGACGATTTTTACTACCGCGTGCTTGCTAATAGTCGTACTTATTTCACGTCCCGCTATCACTTACCGCTCGTTCATGCCCGTCTAGCCAGTCGCGATAAACTTCCTACTGAGCAATATCGCGTCAGCTTGAGTCTTTATGCCTATCAATACGCCTTGTCACTGGAAAAAGCGACGCATGACTTTTTTGAGTCCGTATCAGGGCTTGATGACGCTGATGCTCTTGAGCAGTTAGAAGATACCATTGAAATGGCGGTTGAAATTTTGCGTCGTTTACGCCGCTATAAACCGCAAGATACCAAACTGCTCAAGTACTATCATAACATTGATAATTACTTGTCATGGTTGACGGAACAGCGTTTCCTCTCGCTACTTGCGCATATGCCACGTGGGAACGTGTATAAAACGGTCCGTCAACAATTGATTGAGCTATGTCAGGCTGAAGAGGCGCATCGACTGGTTAATCGCTATAACTCGGATAAAGCGGTGCGCGATCCAACGCGTATGGTCAATAAGATGCGTTTAGCACGCCGATTGATTGAATTTCCTGTCACGATTCGACAAATTCCACAGGCTTTGGGCAAAAATCTGAATAAGCTTGCTAAGGCTTCAGCGACCGCGTTTGTGATGCTCTTTGTGACCACGGTGATTATTCATGCTCGTCAGTATCTGGGAGAAATCACGTTGTCTTTTGTGCTTGCAATGGCAGGGATCTATGCATTACGTGAGATCTTTAAAGATGATTTGCGTGAAGCGCTTTGGCGGTGGATCCGTAGAGGTCGCCCCAAATGGCGTAAGCGCTTTATTGATCCGACGTCGAATAGGCAAATTGGACGACAGCTTGAATGGCTTGATTACCTTGACTATAACACCTTACCTGATGAGGTGAAAAAGCTACGCCGTGGTAAATTGCGTCAGCGAGAAGAAGCGGTTGTACGACTTAAGGTAAAAACACAACTAGAAACGACCCGTTTTTTATCGGGATACGACACCACCAGAGATGTATGGAAATTTGACTTTCGCTCTTTTTCTCGGTTAATGGACCGCGGTAGCCAACGCTTGTATCGCCTTAATGAAGGACAAGTGCTAAAAGATTCGGTGGAAAAACGGCATCAATTTAATCTGATCAGCTGCCAACGGATTAAAGGTCAGTCAACCGTTTATCAGCGCTGGAAAATCACAGTAAATAGGTCAAAAGTTGTTGATATTGAAGAGGTTTTTGATTGATTACTTGGAAAGTAATACGTTCTTCTGGTTCAGGTAGTCAATACAAAATGCATAAAAGTCTATTGCTGATAGGGGTTTGGCGAAAAAATAACCCTGAAACTCATCGACCCCCATTTGCTGAAGGCTGGTTAACTGCTCCCTAGTTTCAACTCCCTCGGCGACCACATGAATACCAAGTTGGTGGGCCATGTGGCAAATGGTATCAACGAGCACTTGCTGTCGTGTTATATCTGCCATGCCAGTGACAAATGAGCGATCGACTTTGACTTTGTCGAAGCTTAAATGATTGAGCACTGCCATGGACGACCAGCCGGTTCCAAAGTCGTCAAGCGCGATACGGATCCCGACATCACGAAGCTGGTTCATCAAAAGACTGAATCGACCGATATCATCAATGGTCATTGTTTCTGTGACTTCAAAAATGAGTTGTTTGCGTTGTTCTGGGTGTTTGGCGAAAATCGTTATTACATCAGCAATTAAAGACTCATTGAAAAATGAATCGGAAAGGTTAACGGCGATATCAATATGCGTATTGATACTTTGCCATTCTGTATTGAGCGCGAGATGAACTTGTTGCAGTATCCACGTACCTAAGCGCTGCCCGAGCCCTGACTCTTCGGCGACATTTACGATAAGTTCCGGGTTAATTGGCCCGTATTCAGGGTGATGCCAGCGAACTAAAGCCTCGCAACCTAATCGATTTGGATCTGCCGATACAATAGGCTGGAAAGCGACATAAAGCGCATCTTGGTATGGGTCTATCAAGTGCGCCTTTAATTCATCGCGGAGCCTACGACGTTGTTGCGCTTCTTGTTCATACTCCGTTTTAAAGGTGTCAATACTGTCTTTCGTGACAGGCGCTTGTTTAGCTCTCATTAAGGCAAGGTCAGCGTTATTAAGCAACTCATTGGCTAACTGCCAGTGACTGTTTCCCGAGTGGGCATCAACATCAAGACTTTTTGCGATACCTATTGCCAAGGACAATCGATGGCCTGGATAAATACTGTCAATAGCACGACGTAGTGAGTCACATAATGGTTGGGTGAAAAAGCTGAGATGACGACCATCCGAGTAAGCAAGCACTGCAAACTCATTGCTACTGACACGCGCACATGGATACCCATAAGGCAAACAAATGCTGTTTAACTGACTGGCAAGTTTTGTTAATGCCTTATCCCCTTGCTCATACCCCATCAAATCGTTGATGTCTTTAAAACGACGGATATCTATCAACAGTAAGGTATGTATACGGTTTTGCTGGACCGCTTTATACAGGCAGTCCAGAAGATAGTTTCGGTTGGGTAAGCCGGTGAGGCGATCCTGCCACGCCAATTCTTGTTGCTTGCTGCTATTGCGATACAGGCGAAACGCGAAAAAAATCAATACTAATGTGAGTATGAACATTGCAGCGTACATCACTTTGATTTTTTCATCGAGAAATGCGCGCTGTTCGATGGAGGCTGGACCCGTAAAGTTATTCACCATCAAGTTACGAATTTGGGGAAGCACAATGTCTATTTCATTGAGCAAATTTTGAAGCCGTTCTCGATCACCGTTTAACACAGCCTGCTCATGCCGTTGAATGAGTCGAAAAGCGCGCTCCACAATAGGTTGGGCATTGAAAGCGCGTCGCATTGCCGCTGTTTCTCGACTACTTAAAAATGTATCGTACCGACTCCATAAGATGTCATAGGTAAGAAGCAGTGATCGTCTTGGGCTTGAATCCTCGACAAGATAGAGTGCCAAGTCATTTCGAAACTCGAGGGTCTCTAATTCCATTTGGGCAAGTGCCCAGGCAGACAGCTGGGTATGAAGTGTTTGTTTCGTATAAGCTTGATGAAATTGATAAAGCGCCGTCGCGGTCAAGAGTAGAGCCGTGAAGACAAACATAACAAAAGCAATAAGAGGGCGCTTTACCATTCGACTTTGTACCTCATCAACTCTCTATCTCAAGTGGTGTTATCGGCTGTTTTTCGCCGCATTGTGCTTTTTAATATAGGCGCTGGACGCTACTCTTTTAACACTTCAACACGATTGACTTGCCATGCCATTCGGCTGTGTAGTACTTCATTTTCAAGTTGGCTAAAGGCCGAGAGTGGATAGATAACCCAAATGGGACCTTTGTCTCGAACCCGCATCCAGTCGCCATTCTTTTTAATCGCGAAGATGGGATTATATTTTTTGATATCGTCTCTCGGAATTGTCGCCCAATAATCATTCAGCGCATAGGCTTTGAGGCTATGTGCGGGCTTATTCACCGTTTCTAACAGTTTTTGGGCAGAGACACCAAGAAAAACCTGTTCTCCTTCGGTCCATGGCGTTTGTGTTTTGATCGTGCGATCCGCCAGCTGAATGAGTTGTTCACGGGTTAGCGTTTGTTTTGCTGCGTCACCGGATATCGTCAGCATTGGCGTAGCTTCAACACGTGATGCTAGCAATGCCAAGAATACTGTCGCTATCAAAAGAAAGTGTGTGCTGCGCTTTTTATGCGACTGTGTCATTGCACTCTCGATGGTTACCATGTTGTTCCTTCCTTGTGCTGTTATTTTTTAAACCTAGCTTGAGCGGGTAACTTCCTCAAGAAAGTACGGATAAATCGCTAACATGTCCTCAGTTATTATATAGAACGTAATAGAATATAATTCTGTTAAAGTTTTTATTTGTGCGGGCATTATCATGTCA